>NZ_HF991036.1:0-559 GCF_000432295.1 Bacteroides sp. CAG:189 | reverse complement strand
CAAAATCTGAAAGAAATAAGAATCCTCTTATTATCTTAGAGTCTTGCGATAAACAGTTGCTAGGTCAAGTTTGCTCTAAAATACGTTCTTTCCGTAAGCCTGAACCATATAAGGGAAAAGGTATTAAGTTTGTTGGCGAAGAGATTCGCAGAAAGTCTGGTAAATCAGCCGGCGCTAAGTAGATTAAATAAATTTATATCATCATGACAACAAAAATAGAAAGACGAATTAAGATCAAATATAGAGTACGCAATAAAGTGTCAGGTACTGCTGCATGTCCGCGTATGAGTGTATTTAGAAGTAACAAGCAAATCTATGTCCAGATTATCGACGATTTGTCAGGTAAGACTTTGGCAGCTGCTTCATCTCTTGGTATGACTGAGAAGTTACCCAAAAAAGAGCAAGCTGTTAAGGTTGGGGAAATGATTGCTAAAAAGGCTCAGGAAGCAGGTATTACTACCGTTGTTTTCGACCGTAATGGTTACTTGTATCATGGGAGAGTAAAAGAAGTAGCTGATGCTGCTCGTAACGGTGGACTTAAATTTTAATCATTATGGCA
>NZ_HF991035.1:79091-79624 GCF_000432295.1 Bacteroides sp. CAG:189 | reverse complement strand
AATTTTGATGCTCTGTTTTTATTTAGGCAAATGCCTCTCTGTTTTATTTCTTTTGGTCTGTATATGCACTTTACGAGACTTTTCAGTTTTCTGTTTTTAAGTTCTGTTATTTAGATGAAATCTATATAGTACAGAAAACTACTTCTCTTTTTTCCCGAATAAAGAGAAGTGTACATAGCGTTTGGGATGTTCTTTCAAATCTTCAAGCAAACTTGCTGCATTGGCAGTAGTTGCGTTTAAATTGTTATATAATTGCGGATCATTTAAGAGTAATCCTACGGTGTTGTCTTTACTGTTTAATTTTTCTGTAACGATTTTTACATTAGCCAAGGTCTGTTCTATCTCATTAAAAGTGTTGGCATAATCTATTTTTTTCAAATTGTCGCTAATGCTTATGAAGTTATCTCCCAATGTGTTCAACTTACCGGTTAGCTGTGGAATGTCTCTTCCCATCAATACTTTCAGTTGTCCACTGGTCACTTCAAGATTAGCAGCCATTTTCTCTACGGAATGTAAAGTAGCAGGAATGCTTT
>NZ_HF991035.1:0-79068 GCF_000432295.1 Bacteroides sp. CAG:189 | reverse complement strand
AGGAATGCTTTGATCTCCCAGTATTGTATTTAATGAAGTCATTATGGAATCGAGTTTTGGGAGCATTTGCTCTATTTGCGGCATGAGAGCTGCCACACTTTCCATCATGCCATTATTTAATTTTCCGGGTATTGTATCTCCTATAGCATATTTTTCGCGAGGATTATTAGCCAGTAGAATGTCCATTCTTACCCCTCCCATCAGTTCGGATGTCAACTCAGCAGAACTTCCTTTGGGGATACGGAGCTCCGTATCCAGTTCTACTTCTACGACTACATTTTCGGCTTGATTGTAATCGTAATAAATATCCCGCACGATACCTACACGTACTCCATCTGCAAAAACAGGACTCGATTTAGCCAGTCCGTTCACATTCTTGAATTTTACATAGAAATAGCTTGAAGGTTTAAACATGTTTATTCCCTTCAAATAATTGATGCCGTAAACAAGTACGCACAAAGCAATAATTCCTGCAATACCTATTCTTACTTCTTTTGTAATGTATTTCATTTCAGTACTTTATTTATTTCGTTTCTTTTTGAATTCTGCAATAGCAGCGTTTATATTTATTTTCTCTCCATCACGGAAAGCAATGATAAAAGCATCTTTAAACTTGTCGGTGATGGTACGTTTGGATCGTAATACTTTATTATAGTCTGATGAAGCACCATAAGTGTATTTATACAATCCTCCTTCTTTATAGTAATCTATATCTGTCAATCCCTTTAAGCGCTTGTCATTTTTGGCTAACGGCTTTGAAGAGGTTAGTATTTGTATTTTAAACGTTATTTCTCCATCATTTGTTGCACTTTCTACTGTAATGGGGCGTTGTGGGGAAGCTTTTGTTGTCGGATTGGTCTTGGTGTTTTCCTGTTTGGGAACGGCGGCTATTACTGTTTCAGGGGTCTCAGTACTCTCTTCCGGAATGATGGTGCGACTGGCACCGGTCAACCGTATTTCTTGCTCCCGTTTATAGGTAAGGAAAGCGCGATAAATTCCTTTTGCCAAAGTGCTGGTTCCTGCTTCCGTATTGAGGTAACGTTCTTCTTCGGGAGTCGATATAAATCCTAATTCCACTAAAATGCTGGGCATGGCACTTGCTTTCAATACGAGGAATCCTGCTTGGTGTACGCCACGGTCCACCCGTTTGCACGTATGGCGGAATTGTTTCTGTACAAGAGAAGCCAGATGTACACTTTGTTCCATATACTTGTCTTGCATGAACTCAAAAATGATGTATGATTCGGCAGAATTCGGGTTGAAACCGGCATAGCGGGTTTTATAATCGCTCTCGTAAAGGATTACTGAGTTTTCGCGTTGGGCTACGGCAAGATTAGCGTCTGATTTGGCAAGACCCAATGTCCAAGTGGATGCTCCTTTGGCAACACGGTTGTTGGCAAGGGCATTGGTGTGTATGGAGATAAACAGGTCTGCTTTTGCGCTATTGGCTATTTCAGCTCGTCGGTCTAATGGAATGAATACGTCCTTACTGCGGGTGTAGATTACTTTTACATCGTCGCAGTTCTTTTTGATCATGTTTCCTAACTTTAATGCCACATTCAGATTTATATTCTTTTCTTTCGAGATTTTGCCGACAGCTCCGGGGTCATGTCCTCCATGACCGGGATCAATGACGACAACAAAATCTTTGGCCCATGCACTACCGATACAAAGCGGAGAGTAGAGCAGTACAAGGCAGACGAATATATATAATATGTAATGTCTATTAAGTTTCATGTTATTGCAATGACGCTGCAAATGTAGTGGAATTTTGCTGAAAACTTGCTATTCGCCATTAAGTTTTGTGTTTTTTTCCATATTTCATGTCGTTTATTTCCGTGATTCGTTGTTACTTTGCATTTCAAAATAATAAATGATATAATAATGCTTAAGTTTCTGAAGAATTGGACATTGCCCATCGCCATGCTGTTGGGGGGCATAGGGTATCCTTTATTTATCAGACTTTCTTTTTTGACTCCGGCACTTATTTTCACGATGTTGCTGCTCACTTTTTGTAAGGTGTCTCCCCGCGATCTGAGACCGAAGCCTTTGCATTTATGGCTACTCTTGATACAAATATTCGGGGCGATAGCTGTTTATTTGCTCCTTTTTCGTTTTAATAAAATTGTGGCTGAAGGAGCGATGGTTTGTATTATCTGTCCTACGGCTACTGCTGCTGCGGTTATTACTTCCAAATTGGGCGGAAGTGCGGCAAGTCTGACAACTTATACTTTGATTGGCAATATAGGGGCGGCTGTTGCTGTTCCGGTTTTATTTCCGTTAATTGAGGTACATGCAGAGATCAGTTTTTTAGATTCTTTTCTGCTGATATTGAGTAAAGTCTTTCCTTTATTGATCTGTCCGTTTTTAACTGCGTGGCTGTTACGGCGGTTTCTCCCTCGTGTTCACCGTACTTTATTAAATTACCATGAACTGGCTTTTTATCTTTGGGCTGTGTCACTGGCTATTGTTACTGCGCAAACACTTTCTTCTCTGATAAATGATCCGGCCGATGGATTTACAGAAATAATGATTGCATTTGCCGCACTTGTAGCTTGTTGTCTACAATTCTTTTTAGGAAAAACTTTAGGTAGTTTGTACAATGATCGTATCAGTGGCGGGCAGGCATTGGGACAGAAGAATACAATTTTAGCTATCTGGATGGCACATACTTATCTGAATCCGCTTTCTTCCGTAGGTCCTGGAAGTTATGTGCTGTGGCAAAACATTATCAATAGCTGGCAGTTGTGGAAAAAGAGGAAGAAAGAGATGGAACAGTAAATAAAAGATCCGGAAATATATGGTTGTTTGTTAATATTGGTTATTTTTTTATTTTCTTTGTTACCTGCTTGTTACGCGAATTGTATGATATTATAAACACATCGTCTCTTATATTACATTTTAAACTATAAATTTTATATCATGAAAGGATTAAAGTTATTATTGTTGAGCTTTTGCGTCGCTTTTGCCGCATGTTCGGTACAATCGCCTTCCGTACAGGTTTCGGACAAGGGTACTAAATGGAGTTGGGATAAAGGAACTATCGTTGTGGAAACTCCTGAACGTCCTGCCGGTCAAACCAGTGTGATTGGTTTGACAGCTCCTAAAATAGAGGCCGTTCGTGTTGGTTTTGTCGGTTTAGGAATGCGCGGTCCCAGTGCTGTGGAACGTTTTACTTATATTCCAGGCGTGGAGATTGTGGCTCTTTGCGATTACGAACAGGAACGTGCCGAGAAGTGCCAGCGCTTTTTGAAGAAAGCTTCCATGCCTAAAGCTGCTGTCTATTCCGGTGAGAAAGGGTATGAAGAATTATGCAAGCGTGACGATATTGACTTGGTTTATATTGCTACTGATTGGTTGCATCATTTTCCTGTAGCCGTCTGTGCAATGGAAAACGGTAAACATGTGGCTATCGAAGTGCCTTCGGCTATGAGTCTGGAAGAGTGCTGGGCATTGATCGATTTATCGGAAAAAACGCGCAAGCATTGTATGATTCTGGAAAACTGCTGTTATGACTGGTTCGAAATGAATACGTTGAATATGGCTCAACAGGGAGTATTCGGAGAGGTAATTCGTGCGCAAGGTGCTTATATTCATAATCTGGAACCTTTCTGGGATCATTATTGGAAAAACGGTGAGGCCGATAAATTAGGATGGCGTCTGGACTATAACATGAAACATCGCGGTGACGTGTATGCCACTCATGGTCTCGGTCCTGTAGCTCAAGCACTGGATATTCATCGTGGTGATCGTATGAAGACGCTGGTGGCTATGGACACAAAGTCGGTAGCAGGTAAGGCACTTGTAGAAGAGAGAACAGGAGCCGGCTGCGATAACTT
The DNA here is from genome assembly GCF_000432295.1 of Bacteroides sp. CAG:189. Lineage (NCBI taxonomy): Bacteria > Pseudomonadati > Bacteroidota > Bacteroidia > Bacteroidales > Bacteroidaceae > Bacteroides > Bacteroides sp. CAG:189. The sequence continues at coordinate 75,229 of NZ_HF991035.1, read as the reverse complement.
CCGTAATGGTGACCATACTACTACACTTATCCGCACAGAAAACGGAAAGGTGATCGAAATACAGCACAATGTGATGACTCCGCAACCTTATAATCGCCTGTATCAACTTACGGGAACGAAAGGGTTTGCTAATAAATACCCCGTAGAAGGCTATGCTCTGGATGCTAAACAACTGACTGCTTCTGGTATGGAGCCGAAAGTAGATGATTTAAGTTCACACAGTTTCTTGCCTAAGGATGAAATGAATGCTTTGGTAGAAAAATACCAGCATCCGATATTGAAAAAATATGGTGAAATGGCCAAAGAAGTAGGGGGACATGGCGGTATGGATTTTATTATGGATAGCCGTCTGGTATATTGCTTGCAAAATGGTTTGCCATTGGATATGGATGTGTACGACTTGGCAGAGTGGTGCTGTCTGGCAGAGTTAGGCGAGCTTTCGATGGATAATGGTTGTGCTTCTGTTGCATTTCCCGATTTCACCCGTGGCGAATGGAATAAGATAAAAGGTTATAAACATGCGTATGCTACTCCGGAAGAGGAGGCTGCAATCATGGAAAAAGCAAAAGCCTTTACGCAGAAGTTGAAAGAAAAGGGTGCTGAAGAGTGGGCTGAAGATAAGTAGCCTCATTCCTTCTTTATTCGGATTTACATGAATGTTCCGGAGGGGGCATGCTTGTGAATCCGGGTAAAGAACCCTGTATGTGAGGGATAGACATTGCATGACAGGAAAGTAAAATATTACATCCGGATTAGTAATGATAGAAAATAATCAGGTACAACTGAGATTGCTATTTTGACAAGTACAGGTAGGAGTTGTTCTTCGAACCGATGAAGGACATTTGATACGGAAAGATTATTCCGAAAGATATTAGGTGTTGTATATCAAAGATTTAATTGTTTATTTGATAAATGGATAAACCGATATTCTTAGTCTGCAAGAATACGTATTTAATGCTGTGTTAAATACAATCTTTTGCCGACAAGAATACGTTTCTTTACAGACAAAGAATTAATGTTTTGCGACGGGAGAAATAATATGCCGGGAATGGAATTAACAATGTTAAAATCAGATGCGCGGTTTCGCGTCAATATAACAAGTACTTTTTTCGCATTTCTTTGTATTTTTGTAATTCTTCTTTCCATCCGGCACGGATAGCTGCTTCGTCTTTACCGGCAAGAATTGCCTTGCGAACCGTATCCGTTCCCATCAACAGGTCGAACCAACGTGCCCGGTCGAAAAAGCCGTTTCCTTCTCCCGATTTCCAGTAGAAACGAAGAAAATAACGCAGTGTGAATCCGTTCACATTGTTGACTCTTCTCAAATCTTCTCCATAACAAGTTTGGTTTTTGTGCATCGGGTTTTTATCGAAACCGGGCAATGCTTGTGGGGTGAAACTAAAATCTCCGTATTTCTTGTTGGGTGCTCCGAGCACTTGAAACGGGAATGTGGTCCCTCGTCCTACACTGATACGAGTTGCTTCGAAAGGGCAGAGGGAAGCATACAGACGGATTGACTGATCGTTGGGTAGGTTAGGAGAGGGTTTGATGAGTGGAGAATAAGGTTGTCCGTGTTCCCATCCCGTCATGGCTACTACAGTCAGCCGGCAAGCTTCCGAGGTTTTATTGATCCATCCTTCACCGTTGATCATCAGAGCCAGTTCGCCGATCGTACAACCGTGAAGAACGGGGATAGGCAACATACCTACAAAGCTGCGGAAAGAAGGACGCAGTATAGGACCGTCTATGTAATCGCATGGGTTGGGCCGATCGAGTACAATCACTTCTTTGCCATTTTCAGCACAAGCTTCCATCACATAGAACAGGGTACTGATATAAGTGTAGAATCGGGCTCCGACATCCTGTATGTCGAACAAAATAATGTCGACATCCTGCAACTGGTGTACGGTTGGCTTTTTATTGTTTCCGTAGAGTGAGACGATAGGAGTACCCGTCCGGCTGTCTTTTCCGTCTTTTACCGTCTCTCCGGCATCGGCGTCGCCCCGAAAGCCATGTTCCGGAGCGAACACTTTCACCACGTTTATGTTTAAGCTCAACAGGGTGTCGAGCAGACAGGCCTGTTCTTCACCTATGACGGAAGTGGGGTTAATGACCATTCCTACCCGTTTTCCTTTGAGTAATGGCAGGTATTCTTCGGTACGTTCTGCTCCGGTGTTGAGAGTACCTTGTGCAAAAACTATGGTAATTCCAGCCAACAGGCAGGTGAGAATGAGGATTACTTTTCGGCGCATCTCGGTATTTTTTTGTAATATTGCACAAAAATATCCATTTGGATTGATTATTACAAGTTATAATAGATGAAGTTATGAATCCACTCGATTTAATTGATAAATATTATCCGCAGGATAACGAATTGAAACATATTCTGTTAGTACATAGCCGGTCGGTAGCCGATAAAGCTTTATGGATTGCCGCCCGGCATCCGGAACTGAAACTGGATGAGACCTTTCTGAACGAGGCCGCCATGCTTCATGATATCGGCATTTTTCTGACGAATGCCGCTCCCATCTATTGTTTGGGTACGGAACCTTATATTTGTCACGGTTATTTGGGTGCCGATCTGGTGCGTAAGGAAGGTTTCCCACAGCATGCTTTGGTCTGTGAGAGGCATACCGGAGCCGGGCTTTCATTGGAAGAAATCATTAATCAGCAACTTCCTGTCCCGCATCGTGAAATGTTGCCGGTGAGTTTGGAAGAACAGGTAATCTGTTTTTCCGATAAATTTTATTCTAAGACTCATCTTGACAGAGAAAAAACAGTAGATGCTGCCCGGAAGAGCCTGTCCAAATATGGTGAAGAAGGTTTAACGCGTTTTAATCGCTGGTGCGAACTTTTTCTATAGCACTAAAAAATAATTAAAAAGGGGGATTCCGATGTATAATTGGTGAAGATTGTGTACTTTTGCCCCTTCAAGCGTAAACTATTAGTTAATGGCGCCATTGAAAGCAAATACATTAATATCATTCATACTACTGTTTGTCTTACTGATGCTTCCTGATGAGGCACTGTCTCAGCGTCGCCGAAACAGGGGAGTGGAAGGAGGAAGAGAAAATTTTAATCCTCCTACGGTTCTGAACACGGACTCCTTGGGGACAGATTCAGTAAAAACCGATTCATTAGTTGTTGCTAAGCCTGCCAAAAAACAACCTTTGGATGCACCGGTAATTTATTCGGCAAATGACTCTATCGTTTTTGAGGAAGGAGGATATGCACATCTTTATGGGGATGGGAAGGTAAATTATCAAAGTATAGAATTGGGTGCGCAGATCATTACCATGAATATGGACAGCAGTACGGTATTTGCTCGTGGTGTGACGGATTCGTTGGGAGTGGAAACCGGAAAGCCCGTTTTTAAAGACGGTGATACTTCTTATGATACCGAAGCGATCCGGTATAATTTCAAAAGTAAGAAAGGGTATATCAATAATGTAGTCAGCCAGCAGGGAGAAGGATACGTTACCGGTAATAATGCCAAAAAAGGGGCTGATGACGAACTTTTCATGCAGAATGGTAAGTATACTACTTGTGATCATCATGATCATCCCCACTTTTATCTCCAGTTGACAAAGGCCAAAGTCCGCCCGAAAAAGAATGTAGTGACAGGGCCGGCTTATCTGGTAGTAGAGGACGTGCCTTTACCATTGGCTGTACCATTCTTTTTCTTTCCATTTTCCAGCAGTTATTCTTCCGGTTTTATCATGCCTACTGTTCTTGATGATTCCTCCCGTGGATTCGGTTTGTCGGATGGTGGATATTATTTCGCCATCAGTGACATGATGGATTTAAAGTTGACGGGAGATATTTTCACGAAAGGTTCGTGGAGACTTGGGCTAGAGACGAATTACAACAGACGTTACAAGTTTTCCGGTTCTTTGATGGCCGATTATCAGGTGACAAAAACAGGAGACAAGAATATGCCGGATTATTCGGTTTCTAAGGATTTTAAAATAGTGTGGAGTCATCGGCAAGACTCCAAGGCAAATCCGAATGCTACTTTTTCGGCCAGTGTGAACTTTTCAACCAGTAGCTACGAACGTACCAATATTGGTAACCTGTATAATTCGCAGTTGTTGACACAGAATACCAAGACGTCCAGTATCAGCTATTCACGTACTTTTCCGGATATTGGTCTGACACTTTCGGGAACAACCAATATATCGCAGACGATGAAAGACTCTTCTGTTGCAATAACGTTGCCCGATCTTAATATTACCCTGACCCGACGTTTTCCTTTCAAAAGAAAAAAAGCAGTCGGGGCAGAGCGTTGGTACGAAAAGATTTCGTTTCAGTATACCGGACGTCTGACAAACAGTATCAAGACAAAAGATAATCTGCTGTTTAAATCGAATCTGATAAAAGACTGGAAAAACGCTATGCAACATCAGATTCCAATAAGTGCTACATTTACTCTCTTCAAGTATTTCAATCTGACTCCAACATTTAATTATACAGAGCGTTGGTATACTAATAAAACGGAAAATTATTACGATGAAGAGAAACGGCAATGGGTGGCAACGGATACTATCTATGGTTTCAATCGTGTATCTAATTATAATTTCTCATTGGGGTTGAGTACAAAACTTTACGGTATGTATAAACCTCTTTTTATGAAGAAAAAAGAGATACAGATTCGTCATGTGGTGACTCCGCAGATTAGTATAAGCGGGGCACCGGCGTTTGATAAATATTGGCAGGAGTACGAAGATAAGGATGGTAATATATACTATTTCTCTCCTTATTCCAATCAGCAATTCGGTACGGCACCACGTGAAAAGACGGGGTCGGTGACTTTCGACCTTTCTAATAATATCGAGATGAAATACCGGAATAGAAAAGACTCTCTTACTAAAATTAGCTTGATTGATGAATTGGGAGCTTCTCTTTCTTATAATATGGCGGCTAAAAAGCAACCGTGGAGCGATCTAACTTTACGATTGCGTTTGAAACTGACCAAGAATTATACGTTCAACTTGAGTTCTCGCTTTGCTACTTACGCCTACACGTTCGATAAGAATGGAGAAGTGACTACGGGAGATCGTACAGAGTGGTCTTATGGACGCTTCGGTCGCTTCTCCGGGTGGGGGTCTTCCTTTAATTATACCTTTAATAATGAAACTTGGAAAAAGTGGTTCGGGCCGAAAGATGATAAAGATCAGAAGGATAAAGATAAGGATCAGAATGGGGAGGATAGTGAGGATACGGCGGATACCGGCAGTGGTTCCGGAACAACTTCTAAAACAGTAGAAAAGGCGCAAGCCGATGCGGACGGTTATCAGGTATTTAATATGCCGTGGTCACTGAGTGTGAACTATTCATTTAATATCAGCGAAGACAGGAGTAAGCCCATTAATGTACATTCAATGCGTTATCCTTTTTCTTATACGCATAATCTCAATGCTTCTGGTAATGTGAAGCTTTCGAATAGATGGCAGGTGTCTTTCAGTACCGGTTATGATTTTCAAGCGAAAGAAGTTACTCAGACTTCGATGACTATCACGCGTGATTTGCACTGCTTCAATATGTCAGCCAGTCTTTCACCTTTCGGGCGTTGGAAATATTATAATTTCAAAATTAGTGCCAATGCCAGTATCCTGCAGGATTTGAAGTGGGAACAAAGAAGTCAGACTCAGAGCAATATACAATGGTATTAAAAAAAGGGCAAAAGCCCTTTTTTAGTTGAAAATTGAAAGTTGCTATGCAGCATAATATTTTTCTTATTTTCCTTTTCCTATCTCCATTCTCCCATCTCTCTTTTTTCCTTCTCTTCTTAGAAAATGATTTCTTTTTCTCCGTGTTCTCTTAAATATGCATTGGTCTTACTGAAATGCTTGTTTCCGAAGAAGCCGTTGTAGGCCGACAGAGGTGAGGGGTGGGCCGAACTAAGCACAAGATGCTTACTGCGGTCGATGAATGCTCCTTTACGTTGTGCATAACCTCCCCAAAGGATAAATACAAGATGCTCCCGTTCTTCTGCCAATGCGCGGATAGCTGCATCGGTAAATTCTTCCCATCCCCGGCGTTGGTGCGAGCCGGCTTGATGAGCGCGTACGGTTAATGTGGCGTTGAGTAATAATACGCCTTGTTCGGCCCACCGTGTCAGATTTCCGGTTGCCGGTGCTTCGATTCCCAAGTCGTCTTTTATCTCTTTAAAGATATTGACTAATGACGGCGGGAAAGGTACTCCGTCGTTTACCGAGAAACAGAGTCCGTGTGCCTGTCCTGGCCCATGATAAGGGTCTTGTCCGATAATGACAACTTTTACTTTGTCGAAAGGGCATAGGTTGAAAGCATTGAATATCAGCTTTCCGGGGGGATAAATGGTGTATTGGCTATATTCGCTTTTGACGAATTCTGTCAGTGTACGGAAGTAATCTTTTTCAAACTCCGGTTGCAGATGGGCTTTCCAACTTTCTTCTATTTGTACGTTCATAGTATATAATGTATTTATATAAGATGTATATCGAGTGCTTCACATTCTTTTCGCATGTCTTCTGGCCAGATACTTGCCTGGATTTCTCCGATATGAGCTTTGCGTAAATAGAACATACAGAGACGCGACTGGCCGATACCGCCTCCGATAGACAGGGGGAGCGTGTCGTTCAGCAGACGTTTGTGGAAATAGAGTTCCAGACGTTGCTCTTGCTTCGCCTCTTTCACCTGGCGTAGCAAAGCTTCTTTATCGACGCGGATACCCATAGATGAAAGCTCGATGGAGCGTTGCAATACATTGTCCCATAAAAGAAGGTCACCGTTCAGGCCGGGTAAATCATTGAGCCCTTTTGTGGTATAATCGTCGTAGTCCGGAGCACGGCCATCGTGTTTCTTTCCATCACTAAGTTGGCAGCCGATACCGATAATAAATACGGCGCCGTACTTCTGGCAAATAGCGTGTTCGCGACATTTAGGTTCTAATGCCGGATATAATTGACGAAGTTCTTCTGCATGGATAAAGTGTAGTTTTTGTGGCAGGCAGGGTTTTATTTGCGGATACATTTCATACACCATGTATTCCGTACGTATCATAGCGGCATAAATGCGGTTTACTATCTCTTTGAGGAACTCTACATTACGTTCTTCTGCCGTCATTACTCGCTCCCAGTCCCATTGATCCACGTACAGCGAATGCAGGTTGCCCAGTTCTTCATCCGAGCGGATAGCATTCATATCGGTATAAATGCCATATCCCGGTTCAATATGATAATCGGCAAGCGTCAATCTTTTCCATTTGGCCAGTGAATGTACAACTTCTGCCTGTGCATCTCCAAGATCTTTGATGGGGAAGGATACCGGGCGCTCTATGCCGTTAAGGTCGTCATTGATACCCATACCTTTGAGTACAAAAAGAGGGGCTGTGACACGGCGCAGACGCAGTTCCGATGATAAATTCATCTGAAAGAACTCTTTGATCTGTTTGATACCGAGTTCCGTCTGTTTCAGGTCAAGAAGGGGTTTGTAATTCTGAGGTTTTATTAGATAACTCATAGGTTTATTATATGTTAATTGTCGACAAAGATAGGAATAATATCTATATATGTATTGGTTTTTGTCTGAAATAATGTCAATATGATAAAGATTTCCTTGAAGTTGGTTTCAAAATAACATATCATTGAGTGGGAAATTGAAGGTTGTATCAACAAAAATAGTAGAAAGATTAGGAAGATAAGAAGTTTTTGTCTATTTTTGTCGTCGCAAAACCGGCCCTGTAGTTCAACGAATAGAATGTAGGTTTCCGGTACCTAAGATAAGGGTTTGATTCCCTTCGGGGCTACTTATGAACGCTTGTAATCTTCGGATTATAAGCGTTTTTCTTATTAAATGCCTGTTCAATAGTGCCTTACGGTATGAGTCAATTTGTGAATTGGTATAAAATTCGGTAATGATGAATCTATTTTATTGAATATTTATTTGGTAAATATTCATAATTGTGCTATCTTTGCCGCCCAATTGATAAAAGCATGAACCGATTATTTACTATATATAGTGTATGTGGTATTGCATGGGATAGCAGAATCTTATGTAATCATTCTATTGTGCACGTACATTGGTTCAGTGGATTTGTTTGAGATACCCCTCCATTTTTTGATCATACATAAAGGACTGTTTAAGTTTTGCTCAGTATTATTTTAAGGGGAAAATTTAAACAGGTTTTAAGACTTTGCCCTTTGTCTGAAATTGTTCGGAGAGATTGAGCTCTGTGGTGACTTTCGGTTTGAAAAGTCATTGTATGGTATTATTGTTCAATTTTTAAGATTTCGCGTTATGTTCACAGTTATATCTATGATGTTTGGAGGAATTGGTATCGGTTACCTGTTTCGTAATTTGAAGTTTCTGCAAAATGTAGAAAAGACTACTTCGTTGACCATCTTTTTGTTACTTTTTATTTTAGGTCTTTCAATCGGATCTAATAGTTTGATAATAAATAATTTGGGGAGATTCGGATGGCAGGCTGTCGTATTGGCGGCATCGAGTATTCTGGGCAGTATGTTAGCTTCATTTCTGGTGTTTCGTCTGTTTTTTAGGAAAGGAGGTAAAAAATGAAAGGGAGTTTGATTGTAGTGGCATTTTTCTGTATAGGTTGTGTAGTTGGGACTTTTAATGATTCCCAACTGGAAGTGCACGATCTTTCTATGTACGTGCTTTATGCCCTTATGCTACAGGTCGGTGTCAGTATTGGCAGTAATAAAAATCTGAAAGTATTGGTTAAAAGTTTGCGTTTCAATATGCTTCTGGTACCTTTGGCTACAATTGTAGGAACCTTGCTTTTTTCTGCTTTTGCCAGTTTGTTGCTGAGTCAGTGGAGTGTATTCGATTGCATGGCAGTGGGGAGTGGTTTTGCCTATTATTCGCTTTCTTCCATTTTAATTACACAGTTCAAAGAACCTTCCCTCGGGTTACAGCTGGCAACCGAGCTTGGTACTATTGCCCTGTTGGCAAATATCTTTCGTGAAATGATGGCTTTACTCGGGGCACCGCTTATCCGGAAATATTTTGGAAAATTAGCACCTATTTCTGCTGCCGGAGTTAATTCGATGGATGTATTGTTGCCGTCTATCACTCTTTATTCCGGAAAGGAAATGATTCCTCTTGCTATCTTCCATGGAATTCTCATTGATATGAGTGTCCCCGTTTTCGTCTCTTTCTTTTGTAGCTTATAAGAAGGCACCGGGCGGATTCTAAACGGGGATTGGAAAATCTCTCTCTTATTTTTATGCCAGGCTGTTTGTGAAAGTTTCCCATTCTTCGCAAAGAGCTTGCATGGAGGGATAGAGGGCATTTGCTCCCGCATCTTGCAACACTTTATTGTTTAAGGGTCCGGTATTGACAGCTATTGTGAAGATCCCTGCGGCTACTCCTGCTTGTACTCCGAGTGGTGCATTTTCTATGACTACTGCTTCGTTTGCTTCGAATCCTCCTTTTTCAAGCGCCATCAGATAGGGTTCGGGGTTGGGCTTGCCATGCTTTACATCGAAAGCAGTCACCATCAGTTCGCGGTGAAACATGCCGGGGAAGTTATGTTCCAGACGATCGAGCAGGGAGCGCTGTCCGGATCCGGTGACCACCATCGGTGTCAGTCCGGCGTTTTTTATTTTTTGCAGTAGTTCCCAAGCACCGGGCATCGGTTCCGGTTCGGGGAATTTATTGAATTCTTCACTCTTCTCGTGGTAGATGTTCTCTATCTCTTCGGGCGTTGCTTCCCGTCCTAATTGGCGTTGGCTTACAATGTTGATAGTACCGGCTCCTGTACGCCCTTCGTGTAAATAGGCTTCTTCACGGCTGAGGTTAAGGCCGTGAGCTAACATCACTTTGTGCCAAGCTTCTGCATGATAGGGCATGGAGTTGAACAATACGCCGTCCATATCGAATAGTACAGCTTTTAAGTGTATTTCTTTTTGAAACATTGCTTTATGATATTGAGAATTTGTTTAGATTTTCTATAAAAACAGTCTTAGGCAAAAGTCAAACAGACTGTGATTTTTTGCACAAAGTTACGATTTTTTTGCTAATTCGGATATAATGTGTATTTTTGCGGTGTAAACAAGAGATTTGTAATACATGAAAAAGCAACTTCTTGCACCGTTGTTACTACTGCTTTTGGCTGCATGTTCCGGCTCGGCAGAAAGTCCTGTAATTGAAATTACGGGTTTCTTTATTGAAGGTGATACTAAAGATTATAGTGAAGATATGGCTTCCATACCTTCATTAAAGGTGGGCGACGAGGTTACTGTCTCTCTGACACTGGATGGAAATGGAGAGGATCTGAATACATTTATCGTAAAAGAAGATCAGCAGCAATTGGGCATAAAAGATTTTGATTTGCCCAATGGGGTGTCTTCTGAGAAAAATTTCACAAGACCCGAAGAAGGTATTATTAAGTTTGAGGATGGCGTACGGAATACCGTATTGAAAGTGAAGATGCGTGTACAAACCGTGGCTGATGCCGATGCTATACTTTCTTTCTATCTTTCTTCGAAAGCGGAATGTGAAAGTGCGCAGGAAAAAATAGAATTGAAAACAGAAGATAAAGAGTGAGACAATCTCTGATCGGTATAAATCCAAATAATAAGGGGTGAAGCTTAGAAAGCTTCACCCCTTATTATTTGGATTTATCTTTGCTTACAGTTTGGCTTGTATTGCTTTCGATTCTTCTTCGTATCCCGGTTTGTTGAGCAAAGCAAACATATTCTTTTTGTATGCTTCTACACCTGGTTGGTTGAATGGATTGACACCTAACAAATAACCACTGATACCACAGGCTTTCTCAAAGAAATAAAGCAGACCGCCTATGCAATATTCGCTTAGTTCGGGAAGAACAATACGCATATTGGGTACGCCGCCATCCACATGGGCCAGTTGAGTTCCCAATTCCGCCATTTTGTTAACTTCGTCCACACGTTTGCCGGCCAAGAAGTTTAGCCCATCCAGATTTGCTTCATCCGAAGGTACTTCCAGTTTATGGTTTACCTTTTCCACAGAGATTACGGTTTCGAAAATCGTGCGTTCACCTTCTTGAATCCACTGTCCCATGGAATGAAGGTCGGTAGAAAAATCTACAGCAGCCGGGAATATACCTTTGTTGTCTTTTCCTTCGGATTCTCCGTATAGTTGCTTCCACCATTCACTTACATAATGCAGTTTCGGGTTGAAGTTCACCAGAATCTCGATTTTCTTTCCCTTTTTATACAGTTCATTGCGTGTAGCTGCATAAATAGCGGCAGGGTTTTCTGCGAAAGGAACGTTTGCGGCACAAGCTTTTTCCATATCGGCTGCACCGGCTACCAGTTTTTCAATATCGAATCCGGCTACTGCAATGGGTAATAAACCTACCGGAGTAAGTACGGAAAAACGTCCTCCTACATTATCCGGGATGATGAATGATTTGTATCCTTCTTTGTCGGCAGTAACACGTGCTGCACCTTTCCGGGCATCGGTTACGGCTACGATTACTTTCTTGGCCATATCTCTGCCACGTTGATCTTCACATTGTTTTTTCAACAGGCGGAATGCAAGGGCAGTCTCGGTAGTAGTTCCGGATTTGGAGATATTGATAACACCGAATTTCTTGTCTTTCAGATACTCGGTGAGTTCGTATAGATAATCCTCGCCGATATTGTGTCCAGCGTAGATGATGACCGGTGCTGTTTTCTTATCCTGCAACCAAGTGAAACTGTTTGATAATGCTTCAATCACTGCACGTGCACCCAGATAACTTCCACCGATACCGGCTACGATAACTACTTCACAGTTATCACGAAGAACTTGTGCGGTGGCTTTAAGGTCGGCCAGATGTTCCGGAGTGATAGAAGAAGGCAGATGCAACCATCCCAGGAAATCGTTTCCTTTACCGGTACCGTTTTCCAATGTTTCCTGCGCTGCTTTCACTTGAGTGTCGTAAGCGAAAACAGTTTCTTTTGAGATGAATCCCAACGTTTTTTCAATGTTCAAACTAATCATAATATATAAGTTTTTAAAAAGTAGTCAAGTAGGTGAATGACTGAGTAGTCAAGTAGTCAAGTAGTTAAGTAGTAAGTAGGAGTTAGTCCAGTTTATTATTACTAAAGCCATTCTCTACTTACTACTTGACTACTTAACTACTGACTACTTAATTGCCATATTCCTCCATCGCATTCCTCATCTGAATGAATCAGTGAGTAGTTTTATTTCGATCATCGGTGATATGCGTTCATACAGGATATTGTAAACGGCATCGAGTATCGGCATATTAACATGATAATGCTTGTTGATTTCTTTGATACATTTTGTACCGTAGTATCCTTCCGCGATCATTTCCATCTCTATTTGTGCGCTTTTTACCGAATATCCTTTACCGATCATGGTACCGAATGTGCGGTTCCGGCTAAAGTTGGAATATCCTGTTACCAATAGATCTCCCAAATAAACAGATTCATCTACGTTTCTGTTCAATGGATGTACGGTATCAAGAAAACGTCTCATTTCCTGTATTGCATTGGAGATGAGTACCGCCTGAAAGTTATCGCCATATTTCAAGCCACTGCAAATGCCGGCGGCAATGGCATATACGTTTTTCAAAACAGAACTGTATTCAATGCCTACTACATCATCGCTGACGGAAGTTTTGATAAAGCTACTTCCCAGTCTGCGGGCAAAAATGCGGGCTTTGTCCTTGTCCGGACAAGCGATGGTGAGGTATGAAAGGCGTTCCAAAGCAACCTCTTCTGCATGACAGGGACCTGCCAATACTGCTATATTCTCGGGAGGGACACCATATTCTTTTGTGAAATATTCCGATACGATAAGATTATCGTCGGGTACAATTCCTTTGATAGCGGTGATAATGAATTTGTCTCGTATGCGTGTCTTCAGCTTTTTAAGATGAGCTTTTAAGTAGGGGGAAGGAGTGACGAAGACGAGCGTATCCGATTCCTTTACGATGTCGTTGATGTTCGAGCCGAAATTGATACGTTTCATGTCAAACTTTACACCTGTGAGGTAAGCCGGGTTGTGTCCTAAACGTTTGAAGTCGGCTATACGATCGTCACGACGCATATACCAATTGATGGAATCCTCTTGTGCGAGGAACATTTTGGCAATGGCTGTGGCCCAACTTCCGCCGCCCATTATCGCTATCTTACCGGGTAGTTTCATATATATGAAATTAAAGATTAAAAATTAAAAATTAAAGGGAGAAAGCGAGGGTCGCTCCTCCCAGATATTTAATTCTTAATTTCTCATTTTTAATTGATTTTCTGTATCCATTCGGTTACATCATTTACAGAAGGGTTGGTAAGTTCCAACTTATGCTTCTTATTAAGTCCGCAAATTTCTTGATGCAACTTTTGTGGGTTTACGTCTTTCATCTCTTCTACCAAGTTATAGCCGGCTTTCTGAATTACCGGAACCCAGTCTTCAGGGATGCCCAGTTCCGTATATTTGACAACAGCATCTTTTTTAACAACTTTTTCCGGGCGCATTTGCGGGAAGAACAGTACTTCCTGAATCGTTGTTTCTCCGGTCATCAACATCGTCAGACGGTCCATACCGATGCCCATACCTGATGTCGGCGGCATACCATATTCCAATGCACGTATGAAGTCCTTGTCGATAATCATGGCTTCATCATCTCCTTTTTCGCTCAGGCGCATTTGTTCTTCAAAACGTTCCAGCTGGTCGATAGGATCATTTAATTCAGAGTAAGCATTACACAATTCTTTGCCGTTCACCATTAATTCAAAACGTTCGGTTAGTTCCGGATTATCCCGGTGGCGTTTGGTCAACGGTGACATTTCAATCGGATAATCGGTTATGAATGTCGGTTGTATATAATTGCCTTCACAGAATTCACCGAAGATTTCATCGATCAACTTGCCTTTACCCATGGTGTCGTCAATCTCCATATTCAGTTTCTGGCAGATTTCCCGTATTTCGCTTTCGCTTTTACCGTTCAGATCATATCCGGTAAACTCTTTGATGGAGTCGAGCATAGTGACGCGTTTGAACGGAGCTTTGAAACTGATGATGTTATCGCCTACTTTTACTTCGGTAGTACCGTTTACGTCCAGACAGATTTTTTCAATCATGTTTTCCGTAAATGTCATCATCCAGTTGTAATCTTTGTAAGCAACGTATATTTCCATACAGGTGAATTCGGGATTGTGTGTACGGTCCATGCCTTCGTTACGGAAGTTCTTTCCGATTTCGTATACACCTTCAAAGCCTCCTACGATCAGGCGTTTCAAGTATAGCTCACTGGCGATGCGCATGTATAATGGCATGTCGAGCGCATTGTGATGCGTAATGAACGGACGTGCGGCAGCACCACCGGGGATGGCCTGCAAAATCGGAGTTTCTACTTCGATGTATCCTTTCTCATTAAAATACTCACGCATGGAGTTGTATACTTTGGTGCGTTTGATGAAAATATCTTTGATACCTTCGTTTACGGCCAAATCAACATAACGCTGGCGGTAACGCAATTCGGGATCTTCAAAAGAATCGTATGCCACACCGTCTTTGTATTTTACAATTGGCAACGGCTTGATAGACTTTGACAATACGGTGAGTTTCTTGGCGTGAATACTGATTTCACCCATCTGCGTACGGAATACAAAGCCTTCGATGCCGATAAAATCACCTAAGTCGAGCAGGCGTTTGAATACAGTATTGTACATCTCTTTGTTTTCTTCCGGGCAGATATCGTCACGGGTGATATACACTTGGATACGTCCTTTGGAATCTTGTAATTCAATGAAAGATGCTTTACCCATAACGCGGCGGCTCATCATGCGTCCTGCTATGGATACCATGCGGGGTTCGTCTTCATCTTTGAATTCCTGTTTTATATCTGTAGAGAAAGCATTGGTTACATACTCTGCTGCGGGATAAGGTTCGATACCCATCGCGCGAAGCTCATTCAGACTGTTACGTCGGATGATTTCCTGTTCACTTAGTTCTAATAGGTTCATTTCGTTACGTATTAACTCAATATTTGGTGGCAAAAATACGAAACATTTTTAATATTACGGCATGAATAGCTCTCTAATTTGCCCAAAGGAGAGATTGGGACAGGTGAACGGTTGCTAATAAAGAGGAAATTTTAAAGCGGCTTTTCATTTGCCGGGTTCTCGGAAAAACACTAATTTTGCATCCTCAAAATAAAAAGGACGAGTATGACTACAGGACAGAAGACCCCCACGGCGTTGGGGACGGAAAAGATTGGAAAACTTTTGATACAATATGCGGTACCGGCTATCATTGCCATGACGGCATCTTCTCTTTATAATATGGTGGACAGTATTTTTATCGGGCATGGTGTGGGACGTATGGCAATTTCCGGTCTGGCATTGACTTTCCCATTGATGAATCTTGCCGCCGCATTCGGTTCATTGGTTGGAGTAGGAGCGGCCACATTGGTGTCTGTAAAACTCGGTCAGAAGGATTATGACACGGCTCAGCGTGTTCTTGGCAATGTTTTGGTACTGAATATTATTATCGGTTTGGCGTTTACTGTTCTTACGCTTCTATTTCTCGACCCTATTCTCTATTTCTTTGGCGGAAGTGAGGCTACTATCGGTTATGCCCGCGACTATATGGAAGTGATTTTGTTGGGTAATGTCGTTACCCATCTTTATCTGGGGCTGAATGCTGTGCTTCGTTCTGCCGGTCACCCTCAAAAAGCGATGTATGCGACGATTGCTACGGTGGTGATTAACACGATACTCGATCCGTTGTTTATTTTTGTCTTCGATTGGGGGATTCGCGGAGCGGCCATTGCCACCATTGTGGCACAGGTTATTGCGCTGATGTGGCAATTTAAATTATTCAGCAATAAAGAGGAACTGCTGCATTTCCATCGGGGAATCTTTCGTCTGAAACGTAAAATCGTGTTTGATTCATTGGCGATCGGTATGTCTCCTTTTTTAATGAATCTGGCTTCCTGCTTTATCGTGATTCTGATCAATCAAGGTTTAAAACGTTATGGAGGAGATCTTGCTATCGGTGCTTTTGGTATTGTCAACCGGCTCGTGTTCGTTTTTGTGATGATTGTGCTGGGGCTGAATCAGGGAATGCAGCCTATTGCCGGTTATAACTTTGGTGCCCGTCAGTATCCCCGTGTTACCCAAGTGTTGAAACTGACTATTATCGGGGCTACCATTGTTACTACTACCGGATTTTTATTGGGGGTATTTATTCCCGAATTGATTGTATCCATATTTACATCGGATGCGGAGTTGATACGCCTTTCGGCAGAAGGGTATCGCATTGTGGTGATGTTTTTCCCCATTGTCGGTTTTCAAATGGTTACGTCCAACTTCTTTCAAAGTATCGGTATGGCCGGTAAAGCTATATTCCTGTCACTTACCCGTCAGATGTTGTTTCTTGTTCCTTGTCTGCTCATCTTGCCTCATTTCTATGGGCAGACGGGAGTATGGGTCAGTATGCCGGCATCCGATCTGGCAGCAAGTATTGTTTCCGGTCTTATGCTTTGGTGGCAGTTTCGCCAGTTTCGTAAAATGACCAACGGGTAATGCCGGCCGTAGGCATTTGGCTTGAATCATTCATATACAGTAGAAAGTAGTGTTAAGTAGTAAGTAGTAAGTAGTCAAGTAGTAAGTAGTTAAGTAGAAATGATTTGTTTGATGTACTTTCCTTGACTACTTATTGACTATTTGGCTATTTGACTATTTACTACTTGCTACTTGACTACTTGTTACTTAACTACTTGACTACTTAACTACTTACCTACTTATTTTTTTTATTTCTGCTCTTATTCTGCTCAGCGATTGTGGGGTTATCCATAAATAAGAGGCGATGTACTTTAGCGGAACG
Organism: Bacteroides sp. CAG:189; assembly: GCF_000432295.1. Taxonomy (NCBI): domain Bacteria; kingdom Pseudomonadati; phylum Bacteroidota; class Bacteroidia; order Bacteroidales; family Bacteroidaceae; genus Bacteroides; species Bacteroides sp. CAG:189. Next base: position 58,402 of record NZ_HF991035.1, on the reverse strand, counting down.
TATTGTAAAAGTTCCGGTGTTTCTTTTATCAGTGTAAGATATCGTTCTTTGGCTTTGGGACTGCCGGCACTGATGAGCCAGTTTTCCGTAGTCAATAATTGGTGTTCCATGAGTCGTCTGCCTAAATTGGCCAACCCTACGGATGTGGAATATAATTCATTTAATTTTGCACCGGAGATACAATAGGCAATGCTGTCGGACATTACCTCTATGCTGATCTGCGAATAAGAATTGTCTGCATATCCCCAGATGGAAAAAGCGGCTTCTCCCTCTGAAGCGAACCAGATAGTCGTATCTATCCCGTCTTTCAGATAATGTGCTCGCCAGATTCCCTTTTTAATAAGATATAAATTAGTATTTCTGGAACCTTCGCGAACAATCACCTCCTTCTTTTTGAAGTATACCTCTTTCATGTGGCTTAATAAAGTCACTACATCTGTTTCGGATAAATGGTATCTGATCCGGAATTTTTCTTTAAATGTGTCCATGCTGCAAAGATACATTTCCCCGGTGGGGTAGGAAACGATCTTTCAGGTAAATTATTACAATATAAATAAATGTTAGTAATTCTGCTAAAGGGACTGCCAGCCATATGCCTCTGACCCCTAAAAAATGAGGTAATACTGTGAATCCGATGAGCATAAATACCACACCGCGCAGCAAGGTGATAACAGTAGCCCGGTGTGCTCGTTCTATACTCTGATAATAGCCTATACTAACCATGTTGAAAGCAAAAAAGAGATATCCGATGGCGAAATACGGAATTCCTGCTACTGCAATGTCGTAAGCACCGTAGCTACGATCGATGAACAATGACACGATGTCCCGATTACATATTACTGTCAGAATGAAAAAACAGATTCCACAGACGAGAGCTGTTTTTATGGATAACCGGAAAGCTTGATGTACCCGATCCTTACTGCCGGCTCCAAAATTATAGCTGATGATAGGCTGTACCGATTGCGCTATGGCATTGTATACCATGAATATAATGGGAAAGAAATAACAGACAATGCTGAAAGCGGCTACTCCGTCTTCACCCAAATGACGGATAAATACATAATTGCCTAAAAACATCATGCATGCTATCGAGGCTTCGCTTATGAAGGCCGAAGAACCCAGTTTTACCATATAACCGATGTTACGTAAAGTTAGGCGAATACTTTTAAGGCTTAGTTTGACAGGATGTAATCTAAATGATTGGGAAAAACACAACAGATAGATCAAGGTTATCAAGCCGCCTATCATCGTACCTATGCTTGTGGCAAAGGCTGCCCCCATCAATCCCCATCCGAAAATGAAGATGAAAATATAATCGAGTACGATATTGGCAATTGCTGCAATGGCATTGCACCACATGGCGTAATTCGGTGCGCCGTCAAGACGGACAAAGAACATTCCTGCATTGAGCAACAGGTAGAATACGAGAAATGGGACATACCAATTCATATATTCTGCAACCAACGGTAACAGCCGGTCCGAACTTCCCAATAATCTGCCGACAGGCTCTATCAGGAAGAAGCAAAAGGCAGATAGCAGGAATATCAGTAACGATGAAAAAACAAGCGCCTGCGTGATGTTGATACCGGCAACTTTTTGTTTCCCGTGCGATAAATGAATGGAAGCAACGACCGATGCTCCTACGCCGAACATCAATCCGAGGCCGGTAGTGATCATAAACAGCGGTGCGGTAATGTTGACTGCTGCCAGCGCATCACTGCCTACCCCTTTACCTACGAATATACCGTCCGTTATTACAAATATAGCGGAGAAAACCATTCCCAATACTGTTGGAATCAATAATTTGCGAAACAGCTTGGAAATATTCATCGCTCCGAAGTCAATATTATCTTTCATTTCCATATTTTCTTTCTTTTTCATGTTGCAAAGATACGGCAGGAAATACAGGAAAAAATTACCAATTGGTAATAAATAATATGTCAATTAAATAATGTGCCAATGTACCGATTATTTGATATACCAACTAAGCCATGTACTGATTAGCCCCTATAAAATATCAGTATAGCACAGCCAATTGGCACATTGGCATATTGGCACACCGACACATTATTTAATTGACATATTATTATTTCTTTTTTTCAGAAATAATCCGTATGTTTGCTTCAAAACTAATAAAAATGAAGTCTCTTCCCAACCTTCTCCGTGGGAAAGGGAGTTAAGTTGGTTTTGTAACCGGTTAATAAACAACGGTATCTATCCCCCTCTCCTACGGAGAGGGTTGTGGAGAGGCTTCTAAACAAAATGTATTATGAACAGTAATTATGTTATTAATATCGGTCGTCAGTTGGGAAGCGGCGGAAAAGAAATAGGCGAGAAGTTGGCCGCCCGTTTGGGAATTGACTTTTATGATAAGGAACTGATAAATCTTGCGTCGGAAGAGAGCGGGCTGTGCAAGGAGTTTTTTGAAAAGGCTGATGAAAAAGCTTCTCAAGGTATTATAGGTGGCTTGTTTGGCATGCGTTTTCCTTTTATCAGTGATGGAGCTGTGCCTTGCACAAATTGCTTGAGTAATGATGCCCTTTTCAAAATCCAAAGCGATGTTATCCGTAATCTGGCTGCTACAAAATCCTGTTTGTTTGTAGGACGTTGTGCCGATTACATTCTGCGGGATCATCCGCGTTGTGTGAATATCTTCATATCCGCCTCAAAGGAAGATCGTATAGAACGTCTCCGGAACATGCATGGCATCAGTGAAGAAGATGCGGAAGGGATGATGGAAAAGGCGGATAAGAAACGTTCGGAATACTATAATTACTACAGCTATAAGACTTGGGGAGCGGCGGCTACTTATCATCTCTGTATCGACTCTTCTGCGTTGGGAATCGAAGGTACAGTGAGGTTTATAGAAGAGTTTGTAGTGAGAAAATTGGGATTATAAAATATTTGGCAGGTGTATGCTTTCTGAAAAAAGGAGCGTACACCTTTTTTAAAAGAAAACTTGGTTTGGCTGTCTTTTTGTTCTTATATTGTTCGTTTCTGTGACATGTACTTTTCAAATATAGATGTAATTAGAGAATAAACCGCATAATAAACTGAATAATATTTATTTCTTTATGCATATTGGGGCATTTTTGGGGATAAATATGTGGCTTTTCTCGGTAGGTTATTTCAATTATACCGGTGTGATAAATTCGGTTTCTCTACGAGGAACGACTCGAAACTCTACGAGAAACTATTAGAGACTCTACGGGAAAAATAAAATCTCCTTTAAAGATCGTTTTTGGAAGCTGACTGATGGTTTGCTTTTGATTGCTTTGGAATATTAAAAAGTGAGACGGATGCATGAATCAAGGCTCGTTTGTACGGTGATTTTTTTTAATGAAAGATATTTGTTTGCTATTTGTTTATAAACCGGATAATTTGATTTTATAAGTTTGGAAATGAAGGAGGTTTTAGAGAACATGGTTTAAAGAGTATGGATAGAACGAATTCTGCATGGGGTAGGAATATCTATTTGACATATTGATAAAATGAACTTTACTCGTTTCTCATAAAAATAATAAGAGCGTACATCTTGAACCGTTTCAAAGTGTACGCTCTTATTTTATAAAGAATGGAATGTGGGCGGTTAAGCTACATCATTAAAAGTAAGATCATTTGCCCGGCCAGAATACGCAGGAACATTGTCAACGGATATACGGTTGAGTATCCTACGGCTGGTGCGTCATTGTTTGAAGCCTGAGTAGAGTAAGCCAATGCAGGGGGATCGGTATTACTACCGGCGATAAGTCCCATCAGGGTAAAATAGTTCACCTTATAATACAGACGTGCAATTGCACCGATGATCAATAGTGGGATAACTGTGATGAGGAAACCGTAACCTACATACAACAAACCGTCTCCTTCGACTACTGTATGTACAAAGTTTGCTCCCGCCTCGATACCGACACTCGCAAGAAACAATACAATTCCTATTTCGCGCAACATCAGATTGGCACTCATTGTTGTGTAAGTTACCAAATGAAGTTTATATCCGAAACGTCCGATCAGGATGGCTACTACCAACGGGCCGCCTGCCAGACCTAATTTTACCGGAGTTGGCATGCCGGGGAAAGCAATAGGCAAACTGCCTAAAAAGATTCCTAAGAATATACCGACAAAGATAGTAACGATATTCGGGTGGTCAAGGCGTTTCAGAGAATTACCCAGTACATTGGCAACGCGTTCTACCGCATCCTGCTGGCCTACTACCATCACCCGGTCACCTACTTGCAGGGTCAGATGCGGGTCGGCAAACAGGTCCATTCCCGAACGGTTGACACGGGTGACATTAACACCAAACATGCCACGGAAGTGCATATCTCCCAACTTCTTTCCGTTAATTTCTGATTTGGTAATCAAGATACGGCGTGATACCATCGGCATATCCTGTTTTTCCCAATCCACTTGTACTTCTTTTCCTATGAAAGCGGTAATAGCTTCCGCGTCCTCTTCCGAACAGACGATGAATACTTGGTCGCCCATATGAAAGAGTGTCTCATGGTTGGGGATATTGACATGACCTTCGTGACGAATACGTGAACAAACAAAAGAGCGTCCTAAAAAGTCTTTTACTTGAACCAGGGTTTTGCCGTTGATCGATTCATTGCGTACCTCAAGGCTCATTAAATGCGGCTTGTGCTTCAGATGTTCCGCATCTTGATTTTTAAGCTCGTCTTCTTCTTTTGCCAAGTTGACACGGAAAATGTAACGGATGGCGATGATAGAACCGATAATGCCGACTACGCCTAACGGATAGGCACATGCATATCCCAGTGCAATCTGCGGTCCATTGTAGTTGAGCTGCGTCAATGCTTCCTGGGCGGCACCGAGTCCCGGTGTATTGGTAACGGCGCCATACAGGATACCGACCATCATCGGCAATTCAATACGTCCGTTGGCAAGGAAATAGATAGTCAATGCTACGGCGATGTTCAATACTACAATACCTACGGCGAGCAGATTGAGGGTCATCCCTCCTTTCTTGAACGAAGAGAAGAAGCTGGGCCCTACCTGAAGACCGATACAGAACACGAACAATATCAATCCGAACTCGCGGATGAAATGAAGAATGTGTGTGTCGCCGGTAAAACCGAAATGTCCCATCAGAATACCGGTGAACAGAACAAAGGTGACTCCCAATGACACTCCGAAGATTTTGATCTTACCTAAGAGCACCCCGGCAGCTATCACAAAAGCATAAAGAAAGACTATGTGTGCCACGGAGCTGGAGTCCCACAATAAACTTTGTATCCAATCCATAGTAGTTTTTTTATTAAAATTGCGACAAAATTAGCTATAACAACGGAGGTAATCAAATATTTTCTCTCTTTTATTTGTTGATGACACCCTGCTACTTCCCTGTGCGAATTTTCTCTAAAAAAAGTACCTCATTAGAACTATTTGCCTATCTTTGTCTCTCTAAAAGCAACACTTGGAAAGATTCATTAAGATAAAGATAATACTAATCTTATTTTAAATTTATAATAAACTATGGCAGACAGTAAAGAAAAACTCTTCTCGGATTTTTCTCCGGTATCTACAGAACAGTGGATGGAGAAAGTGACAGCCGACCTCAAGGGCGCTGATTTTGAGAAGAAACTTGTTTGGAAGACAAACGAAGGATTCAAGGTAAAACCTTTCTATCGGATGGAAGACCTTGAAGGACTGAAAACAACCGATGCGCTTCCCGGAGAATTTCCCTACCTGCGAGGAACCAAAAAGGACAATAACGAATGGTTCGTTCGTCAGGAAATTAAGGTGGAATGTCCGCAAGAGGCAAATGCCAAAGCATTGGATATATTGAATAAGGGAATCGATTCTCTTTCTTTCCATGTGAAAGCGAAAGAACTCAACGCGGAGTATATCGAAACTTTGCTGAATGATATCTGTGCGGAGTGTATAGAACTCAATTTCTCTACCTGTCAAGGTCATGTAGTAGAACTGGCAAATCTTCTGGTAGCTTATTTCCAGAAGAAAGATTATGATGTGAAGAAGCTGCAGGGTTCTATCAACTTTGATTATTTTAATAAGATGTTGTCTCGTGGAAAGGAAAAAGGAGACATGATTCAGACAGCAAAAGCATTGCTCGAAGCGATCCAGCCACTGCCTTTCTACCGGGTATTGAATGTAAATGCGCTTTCATTGAATAATGCAGGTGCTTATATTTCCCAGGAATTGGGTTATGCGCTTGCCTGGGGTAATGAATACATGAACCAACTGACTGAAGCCGGATTGCCTGCCGCCCTGGTAGCGAAGAAGATAAAATTTAATTTCGGTATCAGTTCCAACTATTTCCTTGAAATTGCAAAATTCCGTGCAGCACGCATGTTGTGGGCAAATATCGTAGCATCCTACCATCCTGAATGTCTGCGTGACTGTGAAAATAAAGGTTCGAACGGAGAATGCCGTTGTGCTGCGAAGATGAGAATCCATGCGGAGACTTCCACTTTTAATCTGACCCTGTTTGATGCCCATGTTAATTTATTGCGTACACAAACCGAGGCTATGAGTGCCGCTTTGGGAGGCGTCGATTCGATGACCGTAGTACCGTTTGATAAGACTTATGAAACACCGGATGAATTCTCTGAACGTCTGGCTCGTAACCAGCAGTTATTGCTGAAAGAAGAATCACATTTCGACAAAGTGGTGGATCCGGCTGCCGGTTCATATTATATTGAAAACCTGACAGTATCTATCGCAAAACAAGCGTGGGAGCTTTTCTTGGCTGTTGAAGAAGAAGGCGGTTTCTACGCTGCCCTGAAAGCCGGCACAGTGCAGGCTGCTGTAAACGAAAGCAACAAAGCCCGTCACAAAGCAGTAGCCCAGCGCCGTGAAATATTGTTAGGTACCAACCAGTTTCCGAACTTTAATGAGAAAGCGGGCGACAAAAAACCGGTGGAGGCAAAATGTTGTTGTGGTGGACACAATACATGTGAAAAAGAGGTCGCTACTTTGAACTTTGACCGTGCTGCCAGCGAATTCGAAGCATTACGTCTTGAAACTGAAGCATCCGGTAAGCGTCCGAAAGCGTTCATGTTGACAATCGGTAATTTAGCTATGCGTCAGGCACGTGCACAGTATTCATGTAACTTCTTGGCTTGTGCCGGATATGAAGTAATCGATAATTTAGGTTTTAAAACCGTAGAAGAAGGTGTGGAGGCAGCAATGGCAGCCAAGGCTGACATCGTGGTACTTTGCTCCAGCGACGATGAATATGCCGAATACGCTGTTCCTGCATTTAAAGCGGTGAATGGCCGTGCAATGTTTATAGTTGCCGGTGCTCCTGCCTGTATGGACGAATTGAAAGCAGCCGGTATCGAGAATTTCATTCACGTACGTGTCAATGTACTTGATACTTTAAAGGAGTTTAATGCCAAATTACTAAAGTGATTTCAATCCTGAATCGTAAATCGCTAAATCGTAAATAAACAACATGAGAAAAGATTTCAAAAATTTAGATATATACGCAGCATTTCAGCCCGCTAATGGTGCTGAATGGCAAAAGGCAAACGGAATCGAAGCTAATTGGAAGACTCCGGAACATATCTGCGTGAAGCCTGTTTATACAAAAGAAGATCTGGAAGGAATGGAACATCTGGACTATGCGGCCGGTATTCCTCCTTATCTGCGCGGTCCGTATTCGGTGATGTATACGTTGCGTCCCTGGACAATCCGTCAGTATGCCGGATTTTCTACTGCCGAGGAGTCGAATGCTTTCTATCGTCGTAACTTGGCTTCCGGGCAGAAAGGTTTGTCTGTTGCATTCGACTTGGCTACTCACCGTGGCTACGACCCCGATCACGAACGGGTAGTAGGCGATGTTGGTAAAGCCGGTGTGTCCATCTGTTCGCTTGAAAATATGAAAGTGCTGTTCGATGGCATTCCTTTGAATAAGATGTCGGTATCCATGACAATGAACGGCGCTGTACTTCCGGTGCTTGCTTTCTATATCAATGCGGGGCTCGAACAGGGAGCCAAACTGGAAGAAATGGCAGGGACTATTCAGAATGACATTCTGAAAGAGTTCATGGTGCGTAATACTTATATTTATCCGCCTGCATTCTCTATGAAGATTATCTCTGATATTTTTGAGTATACTTCACAGAAGATGCCAAAGTTCAACTCTATATCTATTTCCGGTTATCATATGCAGGAAGCCGGTGCTACGGCCGATATCGAGTTGGCCTATACTTTAGCCGACGGTTTGGAATATCTTCGTGCGGGTGTGGCTGCCGGAATCGACATCGACGCTTTTGCCCCGCGTCTCTCTTTCTTCTGGGCTATCGGTACCAATCACTTTATGGAAATAGCCAAGATGCGCGCTGCCCGTATGCTATGGGCCAAGATCGTGAAACAGTTCAATCCGAAAAATCCGAAGTCATTGGCATTGCGTACTCACTCTCAGACATCAGGCTGGTCGCTGACAGAACAGGATCCGTTCAATAATGTGGGACGTACTTGTATCGAAGCAATGGCTGCCGCATTGGGACATACTCAATCATTGCATACGAATGCGCTTGACGAGGCCATCGCTTTGCCGACAGATTTTTCGGCACGTATTGCCCGTAATACTCAGATTTATATTCAGGAAGAGACGTATGTTTGTAAGAACGTTGATCCTTGGGGAGGTTCTTATTACGTGGAGAATCTGACGAATGAACTGGCTCACAGTGCTTGGGAACATATTCAGGAGATTGAAAAGTTAGGTGGCATGGCAAAGGCTATCGAAACCGGTATTCCTAAGATGCGTATCGAAGAAGCTGCTGCACGTACGCAGGCCCGTATCGACTCCGGTTCTCAGACTATCGTTGGTGTGAAAAGGCTATCGAAACCGGTATTCCTAAGATGCGTATCGAAGAAGCGGCTGCCCGTACGCAAGCCCGTATCGACTCCGGTTCGCAAACGATTGTGGGTGTGAACAAGTATCGTCTGGAAAAAGAAGCACCGATCGATATTTTAGAGATCGATAATACAGCCGTTCGTATTGAGCAGATTGAGAACTTGAAACGGTTGAAAGAGGGCCGGAATCAAGAAGAGGTTGACAAAGCGCTTGCCGCTATTACCAAGTGTGTGGAAACGAAAGAAGGTAACCTGCTCGAGTTGGCTGTAGAAGCCGCCCGTGTACGTGCCACATTAGGAGAAATCTCTTATGCTTGCGAGAAGATTGTAGGACGTTATAAAGCAATAATAAGAACTATATCAGGCGTGTATTCATCAGAAAGTAAAAACGATAGCGACTTCAAACGTGCTTGTGAACTCACCGAGAAGTTTGCAAAGAAAGAGGGACGTCAACCTCGTATCATGATTGCGAAAATGGGACAGGACGGTCATGACCGTGGTGCCAAAGTGGTAGCAACCGGTTATGCCGACTGTGGCTTCGATGTGGATATGGGACCGTTGTTCCAGACTCCGGCCGAAGCTGCTCGTGAAGCCGTTGAGAATGACGTTCATGTAGTAGGTGTTTCTTCGTTGGCTGCCGGACACAAAACGCTGGTTCCACAGATCATTGAAGAATTGAAGAAGTTAGGACGTGAAGATATTGTAGTGATTGCCGGTGGTGTTATTCCGGCTCAGGATTACGATTTCCTTTATAAAGCGGGTGTGGCTGCTATCTTTGGTCCGGGTACTCCGGTTGCAAAGGCGGCTTGTCAGATTCTGGAAATCTTGATGGATGAGGAATAAAAGATATATCTTAATGTAGATAGGGTAGGAGTGGGATTGTGGGATATCCTGCTCCTATTTTTTTGTTTTCTTATGCGGGTTACTTCTTTGATTCCGATTTCCAGTGAGATCACTTCTGATTCATATAGTAGAAATCCCCTTACTTTATCCTTTGGACGTTTTAAGGATAAGAGTAAGGGGAAATTCTGATTACAGTCTGTAATTTGTAGATCAAATATAGGCTATTGTTCTCGTTTTGAGAATCCTATTTCTATTACTTTACAATTACTTTTGCATTGTCTTTTCCATTACGGACAATGTAGAAGCCGGCAGAAAGGGAAACAAACGATCCATTTGTAACTGCTTTCTTTATAATTAGACGGCCTTGTCCATCGTATATATCGGCTGTACAATCTTGTCCTTGAACCATAATACCTCCGGTTACACCGGTAAATGTTGTTTTCGGAACGTCTTGTACGTCTTTAACGGCAACATCTCCCGACTCAATTCTAAGGGTGAAATCGACAATAGCTCCTCCATTGCTTGCAATATGGTTTCCGGAAATGACACTTCCACAAGGAGCAAGGCTGTTCCAGTCAATTTTGAAACGGATGCGATAGTCGCCTGCTGAAAGATTTTCCGGCAGAATGAAACGTGGGAGAGCACCATTGGCTCCAACATTATTTTTTTTCTGGTCTCCTAAACTATTTGTGCCATCAGCACCTCCGTCTTCTGAATAGAATGTATATGATACTAATTCCCCTTCATTATTACCGTCTGCGTTGAGGGTGATGTCGAACTCTTTATCTTTATTATAATCTACATATACATAAGCATGCATCCATTCAAAGTTCCATACCGTACTCGGATTTAGCGTTGCGCCGGCTTTAGTGGAGATTATTTCATCTGTTTTGTCAACGTATACCGGACGGGGAGTTTTTGCAGTCTGAATCTGACTGCTTGTAAATTCATTGGTACCATCGGTAACAGATATAGAGGTCAGATAGCGGGTGTGGTTTGATTCATAATCCGGAGTACAATAGGCAGGATATGTGAATTCTGCTGTTGCAACTTTACTGTTGGTCATACCTTCTTTGATAGCTATTGCTTTGATGGTGACTGCCGAAGATACTAAAATCGGTTCTGTATAGACTTCCGACTGGGCATTAGGCATTGTTCCGTCCAATGTATAATAGATTACGGCATCCGGAGTGCTGCATGTGATTGTAACTTCAGATGTTTCTCCCTCTTCCAAACGCGCACCGGCCGGATCGAAAACAGGAGTTTCTACCTGTTCCAGAATTTCACCGGCAGGAGTGTATACATCTTGGCCATCAGTCAGCCATTCCAGAGAGAAATTCATAAAATAGAGTGAGCAGGCTCCTTCCGGATTTTCTTCTACATATGCTCCGATTGTACCGTCGGGAAGGATGGTGAGAGATGAATATACAGAGTTGTATGGGCATATGGATTTTACTGTCGGCCATGTTTCCCCTTCATCATAACTGATAAATATACTTACGTTCTGGCGTGAAGAAGAATTAGGAATGGAATGTAACAGACGGTCTTTATTGAAGCCTTGATCTGTTGCTGTATAGCGGATGATATCACCGTTGCAGGCATTGGTATTGATTTCGTTCCAGTTTGATTGGGCTCCCCAGGTTTCTCCACCGTCTGTAGAGATGCTGTAACCACGGTAACCGCTTTGACGAACGCTCATTAATACACGGCCATCATTGAGTTCTACCACTTTCGCTTCATCTCCATTGCTGAATGCACGTTCTGATACTGTCCAGGTAGCACCATTGTCGTCTGAATAAACGGCATAATTGTGTAACTGGTTTCCGGAGCCCATTGCTGCAACAAACATGATGCGTCCTGCGTGTTCTCCGCGAGTCAGACGTAAACCGTTTCCGGAACCGAAGAAAGAGTGGGTAAAGGCCTTGCGTTCTGCATTATCACAATTGCTTCCCCATAACAGATCTGTAACGTTTTTAGGCTCTTCCCAAGTACGTCCTTTATCATGACTGATAGTGATATACGACCATTGAGGGTCGGATGCGGAAGAGGCCCAAAGTCCGTTTCCACCAACGAATCCGCACACTACATCGCCGTTGGCTGCCTCAACGATAACTGCATCACCGTATCCTTTTTTATATCCTTTACCTTCAGCAATGGTTACAGGTTCACTCCAAGTGAGACCACCGTCGGTACTATAACGCGAAACGATGTCAATGTCTTCCGGAAGGTCTGTTTCGTTATATTTGCGTTTGTCGGTAGTTGCTAATAATGTGCCGTCTGAAAGTTGAAGTAATGCCGGTATACGCCAGTTCTTTGAATCATAATCACCCGGGGCAAATACCAGGCGGCGTTTCAGCAATATTTCACGACTTCCGGTTGGAGCGGGATTTTCGATTTCGAAAGCTTGGCTTTCAGTGGTTATTTCATGCAGTTCTGCATCGATTTTTGAACCTTCGTTTGCTGTTTCCGATATTTCAGCGCATATCCACAAATAGCTTGTACCGGATTGGATGGTTGCATTTGTAAATTCGCATGTCATATCACCTTCAGCGGGAACAAATTCACCTAATAAAATGGCATCTTGGGCTGTGCGTTCATCGAATTTGTTTTCGGATGTTTTATAGATTTTTATTTTCGTGATATCTGCTAAATTGGTCGTTCCGTTTAAATTCATTTTCACAGAATGTAATGCCTGTGTAGCGTCTGTTCCTCCCATTGTTACAGTTGCTTTAAGGATCTGATCGTATGGATTTCCACGTCCGGTAAATTTGCTGTTCTGGGCAAGGGTTACCGAGGTGATTTCCGGAAGTTCGGTTGTAAAGCCGACTAATGTGCCGGTATGTCCGTTTCCGCTGATATCTGTTACTCTTAATCCTGTAATATTCTGAAAATCATAGGCTGCCACCAATCCGTCTGTCTCAGGGCCTACTTCGGCCGTTGCATCTGCAGTGATTTCCTCTGCCGAAAGAGCCCGTTTGTAGAAATGCAAACCGCCAATAGCACCGTTAAGGAAATAATTAGGTGTGTCTTCTTCAGAGAATCCGGCTCCGACAAGAACGTCATATGTATTAGTGCATTCCCAAGGAGCAATGGGCTTGATTCCGCTGTTGGCAACTGCTGTACCGTTGTGATATTCGTACATGATACCTGCTGTGCGATCAATGACGAAAGCGATGTGGTGCCATTCACCTGCATATCCGGGGATATTTGAATAGACAGATACGGAATTATTGTGGTCTCCTGTATTATTGGGACTATTCACAGCGAAAAATTGACTACTTATGCCATTTCCCCATAATTCATATCCCGATTTGATGGTGGCATTGTTTTTTACACGTTTCACGACGAAACGGGTATCTGCTTCTAAAACATTTCGTTTTACCCAGCATGAAACGGTAAATGATTCAGTAGTCGTTATGTTGAAATCGGCATGATGAGGAATCATCATATACTGATCGGAACCATTAAACTCAATAAAAGAGCTGGGGGCATTGTTTTCTGCCGTGGTTGATTGAGAATTAGTAGCAATACTACTTGTAGTCTGGTTATTGGCCAGGACTACTGGCAATAACGCTGTAAGCGCTGCCATAGTAAACAGTTTTTTTAAATTCATAATATTATATATTAAAGTTATAAAATAAATGACTATAGGTCATCTTGGACATACGTAACAGTCGTTCTTTATATTTTATAGGGTTGATATTTATAATACAGTTTATTGATGAGGGTTACTAAAACAAGAATAAAATTAAAAAGGTAGAATGTTGTTATTGAATACTTGTGTAGAGGATATTGAAGCCTCTCCCCAACCCTCTCCGTGGGAGAGGGCGTACAGATACTCTTGTTTATTAATTAGTTACAAAACCAACTTAGCTCCCTCTCCCACGGAGAGGGCTGGGGGAGAGGCTTCATTATCCACGCTTCAGATGTTAAAATCAGAGGTATATATTGTAAAAAACTCTACTGCTTCTCTTAAATAATGTTGTAAAACATACTTTTTTGCTTGGATTATTTGCAGATATCCTCAAAAGCCGTACATTTGCATCGTGTTTTTCATAGTATTAGATTTAAGGTTAACAAAGGTTGGAGCAAGGCGTTGCTCCTTTTTTTATGTCTATACCTCTCGTAACTTTCCCTGTTTTTGCTAACTTTGCATGATTTTAAAAACAAAAGAATGATAGTTTGTATTGCCGAAAAGCCCTCTGTGGCACGTGATATTGCTGATATTTTAGGAGCCAGAACCCGGAAAGAAGGGTATATCGAAGGAAACGGATACCAAGTGACTTGGACGTTCGGCCATCTTTGCACTTTGAAAGAACCGCATGAATATACCCCCGGATGGAAATCATGGAGCTTGGGTAGTCTCCCTATGATTCCTCCGCGTTTTGGCATAAAACTGATAGAGAATCCTACTTATGAGAAGCAGTTCCATATCATCGAAGGATTGATGCAACAGGCTGATGAGATCATAAATTGTGGTGATGCCGGGCAGGAAGGGGAATTGATTCAGCGCTGGGTGATGCAAAAGGCCGGAGCACGTTGTCCGGTGAAACGTCTCTGGATCTCTTCATTGACAGAAGAAGCTATTAAAGAGGGTTTTGCGAAGTTGAAAGATCAATCGGACTTCCAGTCGTTGTACGAAGCCGGGCTTTCCAGGGCAATGGGAGATTGGTTGTTGGGGATGAATGCTACCCGTTTGTATACTATTAAGTACGGGCAGAACAAGCAAGTTCTTTCTATCGGCCGTGTACAGACTCCTACGCTGGCATTGATCGTCAACCGGCAGTTGGAGATTGAAAACTTCAAGCCGGAGCCTTATTGGGAATTGAAAACGGTCTATCGTGAAACTACATTCTCGGCGACGAAAGGAAAATTCACTTCCAAAGAGGAAGGACTGGAGTTTCTGGAAACGGTAAAACAATCGGATTTTGTGGTGACGGATGTTTCGGCAAAGAAAGGGGTGGAGTATGCACCCCGTCTGTTCGACCTTACTTCACTACAGGTGGAATGCAATAAAAAGTTTGCTTATTCCGCTGATGAGACTCTGAAACTGATCCAGTCGCTTTATGAAAAGAAAGTGACTACCTATCCGCGTGTCGATACGACTTTCCTTAGTGATGATATTTATCCGAAGTGTCCGGCTATTCTGAAAGGGCTGAGGGATTATGAAGTTTTGACTGCACCGTTGGACGGTGCCAAGCTTCCAAAATCCAAAAAAGTATTCGACAGTTCGAAAGTGACCGATCACCACGCTATTATTCCGACCGGAGTATATCCGCAGAATCTGACGGATATGGAACGCCGGGTGTTCGATTTGATTGCCCGCCGTTTTATTGCGGTATTCTATCCCGATTGCAAGGTGTCTACTACCACCGTATTGGGAGAAGTGGATAAGATCGAGTTTAAGGTGACCGGTAAACAGATTCTTGAACCGGGTTGGCGGGTTGTTTTTGCCAAAGAACAGGTTGAGGAGAAAGAGGGGGATGAAGAGCGGGTATTGCCGGCTTTTGTGAAGGGGGAGAGCGGGCCGCATGTGCCGGATTTGAATGAGAAGTGGACGCAACCTCCGAAACCCTATACGGAAGCTACCCTGCTTCGTGCCATGGAGACTGCCGGTAAATTGGTGGATAACGATGAGTTGCGCGATGCTTTGAAAGAAAATGGTATTGGCCGTCCGTCAACACGCGCTGCCATTATCGAGACCCTGTTCAAGCGAAACTATATCCGTAAGGAGAAAAAGAATCTGATAGCTACCCCTACGGGTGTGGAACTGATACAACTTATCCATGAGGAACTCCTGAAATCGGCCGAATTGACCGGTATATGGGAGAAGAAATTGCGTGAGATTGAAAAAAGAACTTATGATGCCCGGCAGTTTCTGGAAGAATTGAAACAGATGGTTTCGGAGATTGTGACAAGTGTATTGTCTGATAATACCAACCGTCGCATTACCATACAGGAAGCTGCGGCACAAATAGCAGAAGAAAAGCCGAAGAAAGAGCCCAAAAAACGTACCCGAAAACCGGCTGCTCCAAAAGAAAAGAAGCAGGAAGAGAAGAGTGCGGAAAAGGCAGTTGAAGGATCCGGAAAGGAGGGAGTGCCAGTTACCGGTGAGACGGATCTCTTGGTCGGTCAGCCTTGCCCGGTGTGCGGTAAAGGCACTATTATCAAGGGGAAGGCGGCTTATGGTTGTTCTGAATGGAAGAATGGGTGTACTTTTAGAAAGGCATTCGATTGAGATAGCTTTACAATTACTTGGGAGTTTTGCACGTTTCATGGATGTGAGACGTGCGTCTCGCAACTGTGTGACGATCGTTTCATAATTGTGAAACATGCGTCTCTTAATTGTGAAACGCTTTGAAGAAAGGAGCGAATACGGAAAACATCCGGCAGGTATACCGAATGATCACATCGTTATAGCAAAAGATGATAACCGTTTACAATAAACCTCTCTTTTTTCTGTTTATATACTAAGATTATGTGCCGCAAACTTATCTATATACTTCTACTTTTCCTGCTGGCTTCCTGTGGTGCAGGACGCAGTTTGAAGAGAGCCGAGCAAAGTTATGCCCGCGGCGAATACTTTGATGCAGCCAAATATTATCGGAAAGCCTATGCGGCCACTCCCCCGAAGCAACGGAAACAGCGTGGAGAGATCGCTTATAAGATGGCCGGCTGTTATCGTCTCATCAATTATAATGTGCGTGCCAAAGGGGCTTACATGAATGCCATCCGTTATCACTATCCGGATTCGGTAACCCATTTCTATCTGGCAGAGAGTTTGCGGAAGAATGGCGAGTATAAACCGGCTATTGCCTCCTATAAAACCTATCTCCAATATCGTCCTAATGATACATTGGCGTTGAATGGCTTGCAATCCTGCACTTTGGCACAGGAATGGAAGGAGCACCCTACACGACATATAGTGAAACGGGAAGCCGTTTTCTTCTCCCGGCGCAGCGATTATTCCCCGATGTATGCCGGAGACGATACGGATATCATCTATTTTACTTCCACCCGGAATGAGGCAAAAGGAAATGATCTGAACGGTATCACCGGTATGAAAAGTGCCGATATATTCTCTTCCAAACGTGATGAGAAGAAAAACTGGCAAAAGCCCGAACCGTTGGAGTCGGAAGTGAACAGCGAGTTTGAGGATGGTGCCTGTTCTTTCTCGGCGGATGGTAAAACCATGTATTTTACCCGTTGCCGGACATCGCCCGAGGCACCTGTGTATGCCGAGATATTTGCTTCCGCACGTACCGGCGCCAATTGGGGGACACCGACTAAATGTGCCATTCTGAATGATTCTCTTTCTTCAGTGGCTCATCCTGCCATGTCTCCGGCGGGAGATTTTCTTTATTTTGTATCCGATATGCCCGGCGGATTCGGCGGACTTGATTTGTGGCGCATCAATGTAGTGAAGGACGGTTTCGGATATGTGGATAATCTGGGGCCTGATATCAATACGGCCGGTGACGAGATGTTTCCTACGTTCGGCCCTAAGGGGGAGTTATACTTTTCTTCGAACGGGCATCCCGGTATGGGAGGGCTCGATATATTCTGTGCAGTGCTCGACTCTGTATCCGGGCGGTGGAAAGTGGAAAATATGCGTTCGCCTATTAATTCTGCCGGAGATGATTTCGGTATGACTTATGAGCCGGGGCGGCAGCGTGGTTTTTTCTCTTCCAACCGGGGAGATGCGCGCGGATGGGATCATATTTATAGCTTTGAATTGCCGGAAGTGAATCATACTCTTACCGGCTGGGTATATGATAAAGAAGGCGATGCGCTGCCGGAAGCTATGGTAACCATAGTCGGTGACGACGGTACTTATCTGAAAATAGATGTGAAGAGAGACGGGTCATTCGTTCAACGTCTCAATTCCGGACAGCATTATGTAATGTTGGCCTCTTGCCGTGGTTATCTGAACGGGAAACAGGAACTTGTAACGGATACGGCCCAAGTTGACCGCAGTTATGAGGTTGAATTCCCATTGGCCTCCATTACCCGTCCGGTGCTAATCGAGAATATTTTCTATGAATTCGACCGGGCAGACCTTACCCCTGCATCGACTACTGCGCTTGACGAACTGATCGCTTTGTTGAACGATAACCCGAATGTAACCATCGAGCTTGCTGCTCATTGTGACTATAAAGGAAATGACGCTTACAATGAGCGTCTTTCGCAGAGACGTGCGGAATCGGTTGTTCGCTATTTGATTAAAGGAGGTATTTCCGAAGATCGCCTTACGGCAAAAGGATACGGAGAGAGCAAACCGAAAGTTGTGAATAAGTCGGTGCTGAAGACAGCTCCTTTCTTGAAGGAGGGGAATGTGCTGACAGAGGAATTCATTAAGACACTTACTCCGGAGCAGCAGGAAATATGTAATGCGATTAACCGCCGTACCGAGTTCCAAGTATTGCGTACCACCTACGGATTGTATAAATAAAACTATCTTTTCGAAAACTTGTTCTTCCTTCCATTTGTTCTTATTAAAGATAACGTTAATTCGATATAAGGAATCATGCTGCATCGTTTCTCCTCCTTTCCGGAAAGAGGGAAAGCCATGCGGGATAAGAGTTATGTCGGACTCAGGTTAAAGATTTAATAAAGATAGTAAAGTGATGAAGAAATCAAAAAAAGGAATGGCGGCCTTGATGGCGCTTGCTGCTGCATTTTTAATGTTTGCACAGAAGTCCGAAGCATGTACACGTGCGGTGTATCTTGGGCCGGATAATATGGTGATAACCGGGCGTACAATGGATTGGAAAGAAGATATCATGTCCAATCTTTATTTGTTTCCACGTGGTGTAAAGCGGGTCAGTTATGATAAGGGAGAGGTGGTGAACTGGACTTCCAAATATGGAAGTATTGTTGCTTCTGCCTATGATCTCGGTATTTGTGACGGAATGAATGAGAAAGGACTCGTAGCAAGTCTGCTTTTCTTGCCGGAATCAATTTATACGCGTCCGAATGATACACGTCCGGTGATGGGAATCGGAATCTGGACTCAATATGTGCTTGATAATTTTGCTACAGTGAGCGAGGCTGTGGCAGAATTGAAAAAAGAAACTTTCCGTATCGATGCACCTCATCTGCCCAATGGAGCGGCTTCAACGTTGCACATGGCAATTACCGATGAAACGGGTAATACGGCTGTTTTAGAGTATATCGACGGAAATCTGATTATTCACGAAGGTAAACAATATCAAGTGATGACTAATTCACCACGTTATGATCTTCAGTTGGCTGTGAATGATTATTGGAAGGAAGTGGGTGGTCTGCAAATGTTGCCCGGTACCAATCGTTCGAGCGACCGTTTTGTGCGTGCTTCATTTTATGTACATGCCATACCGCAGACTGCCGATCCGAAAATAGCAGTCCCCAGTGTACTGAGCATAATGCGGAATGTATCTGTGCCATTCGGTATTTCTACTCCGGATAAGCCACATATCTCGTCTACCCGTTGGCGCTCTGTTTCCGACCAAAAGGATCGGGTCTATTACTTTGAGTCGACATTGACTCCCAATCTTTTTTGGATTGATTTAAAGAAGGTAGACTTTAGTCCGAAAGTTGGTGTGAAGAAGTTAACACTGACTAATGGCGAAATTTATGCCGGTGAAGCGAATAAGGATTTTAAGGAAAGCAAAGGCTTTAATTTCCTGTTCAGACTTCCGTAGACAGGGAGTAGTTGATAGTTAGTAGTTAGTAGTTGGTAGTTAGTAGTAAGTAGTTAGTAGTAGGCTGCGCTATATGCCGCATGGAACTTCTAACTCCTTACTCCTTACTCCTAACTCCTCACTATTTTCCGTATTCCTTATAAAATTCTACTACCGCTTCGATTCCTTTTCGGAAGATATCCAATGAGAAATTTTCATTGGGAGAATGGATGGCATCTGATTCCAAACCAAATCCCATTAATACGGTTTTGATTCCCAATACCTGTTCAAAAGTAGAGATGATAGGAATGCTTCCTCCACGGCGTACTGCTAACGGTTTCTTGCCGAATGCAACTTCGAATCCCTTTTCAGCAGCTTGGTAAGCCGGAAGGGAAATCGGACATACATACCCTTGTCCGCCATGCATCGGAGTCACTTTAACTTGTACTGTTTCCGGGGCAATGGAACGGATGTAATCTGCAAACAGTTCTGATATTTTATGATGATCCTGGTGGGGAACTAACCGGCAGGATACTTTGGCAAATGCTTTCGAAGGAAGAACTGTTTTGGAGCCTTCACCCGTATATCCTCCCCATATACCGCAAACATCGAATGACGGACGGCAGCTATTACGTTCGAGGGTGCTGTATCCTTTTTCACCGAATAATTCTTTCACCCCGATAGCAGCTTTATATTTCTCTTCATTGAATGGGATGTGTGCAATCATTTCCCGTTCTGCTTGAGGTACTTCCTCCACATCGTCATAGAAACCGGGGGCAGTGATACGACCGTCGGCATCTATCACTTTGCTTATCATGCTACAGAGCACATTGACAGGATTGGCTACCGCACCACCAAAATGTCCGGAATGAAGGTCGCGGTTTGGTCCGGTCACCTCTATTTCCCAATAAGCCAGTCCACGTAGGCCGGTGGTTAATGAGGGCAGGTCGGCGCCCAGCATACTGGTATCCGATACCAATATGATATCTGCTTTCAGTAGTTCTTTGTGCTCTTCACAGAAGGCTTCAAGACTGGGTGAACCAATTTCTTCT
The DNA here is from genome assembly GCF_000432295.1 of Bacteroides sp. CAG:189. Lineage (NCBI taxonomy): Bacteria > Pseudomonadati > Bacteroidota > Bacteroidia > Bacteroidales > Bacteroidaceae > Bacteroides > Bacteroides sp. CAG:189. Next base: position 38,004 of record NZ_HF991035.1, on the reverse strand, counting down.
TCCCCTTCGAAAATGAATTTCACATTGTTTCTTAATAAGTCGTTTTTGACCAGATATTCAAAAGCTTTCACTTGAATAAATGCCTGCCCTTTGTCGTCATCCGCGCCACGTGCCCAGATATGTCCGTCGCGTATTTCAGGCTCAAACGGTTTACTTTTCCACAATTCTAAAGGTTCGGCCGGCATCACATCATAGTGGGCATATACAAGCACTGTTTTTGCATTCGGGTCTACAATTTTTTGTCCGAATACGATCGGGTTTCCTTGAGAAGGCATTACGATAGCTTCATCAGCCCCCGCCTCCAGTAACAATTGTGTCCAACGCTGTGCACATGCCAGCATATCATCATGGTGCTCCGGTAGTGCACTGATACTTGGGATACGGATGAGGCTGAATAAATCTTCCATCATCTTCGGTTCGTTTACTGCAATATAATCTTTAATATAAGCCATTTTTTAGTAGTTAGTAGTTGGAATTGGTAGTTGGTGGTTAGTACCTGGTAGTCAGTAGTTGGTCTTCAAACAACACGCTGCATAGATTCTAACTACCAGCTCCTAACTCTTAAATTTGTGTCATTCTATCCAATAAGTAATAATCGAGTATTGTCATGGCAGCCATTGCTTCCACGATAGGAACGGCACGTGGTAAAACGCAGGGATCATGCCGTCCGCGTGCTTTCAGAGTGGTGTCGATACCATCGATGTTTACGGTTTCCTGTTCCATAAGCACAGTAGCTACCGGTTTAAATGCGACACGGAAAAAAATATCTTGTCCATTACTAATACCACCCTGGATTCCTCCTGAGTGGTTAGTACGCGTTTCGATGCGTCCGTTATGATTGTAGAATACATCGTTTTGTTCCGATCCTTTTTGTTTTAAGCCTTTGAAACCGTCTCCATATTCAAACGCTTTGGCTGCATTAATACTCAGCATGGCATTACCCAATGCCGCGTGCAGCTTACCGAACACCGGCTGTCCCAGTCCGATGGGGCATCCTTTGATAACACAAGTCAGTACTCCGCCAATGGTATCGCCTTCTCCTTTTATTTTATAGATAAGATCCTGCATCTCTTTTGCTTTTTCCGGATCCGGGCAACGTACCGGATTGGTTTCAATCAAGTCCAGATCGTAATCTGTATAATTCCCTTCCAACTTGATAGGGCCTACTTGTGATGTATAAGCCGTGATATGAATTCCTAATTGGTTTAATGCTAATTTGGCCAAGGCACCGGCTACAACGCGTGAAATCGTTTCGCGGGCCGATGAGCGTCCGCCGCCGCGATGATCCCGGATGCCATACTTCACCTTATAAGTATAGTCCGCATGTGACGGGCGATATACATTTTCCAGATTGTTGTAATCGTTGGAATGCTGGTTTTCGTTCCATACGATAAAGCCGATAGGGCAACCGGTCGATTTTCCTTCAAAGATACCCGACAGGAATTCCACCTTGTCCGCTTCTTTACGCGAGGTAGTGATAACCGATTGTCCGGGACGACGACGGTCGAGTTCCTTCTGTACGAACTCTTCATCGATCCTGATACCAGCCGGAAAACCGTCTATAACTCCACCGATACCTTTTCCATGTGACTCTCCAAAACTGGTTAGCCTGAATATATTTCCAAATGAATTAAACATGATGTTGTGTGATTTAAGAAATTGTATATTGCAAATATAACAATTTATCCGACACTAAAGTTATTACCTTTACTTTTATTTATCGCTGTTCCGATATTGTTGCGGACTCATACCGGTAAGGCGTTTGAAATATTTTCCAAAGAAAGATACGTTCGGGAAATTCAGAGATTCTGCAATTTCGTGTATCGGTATGTTAGTCGATTTCAATTGTGCTTTGGCATCTACTATGACAACTTCCGAGATAATATCCATAACAGTCTTGCCTGTAACATGTTTTACAGTGTTACTCAAGTGTGTAGGCGTTATATTCATTTGTTTTGCGTAATATGTAATATTTCGTTCTTGAGTATAATGCTGGATAACCAGATGACCAAATGTTTTACATATTTCCTCACTTCTGCTTGAACCTGTTTCGCTTCGGATGGGTTGTTCATGATACATATCACTCAACCTATATAGAATGGAAAGAAGCATGCATTTTAAAATTTCAGGATTGTAAGGAGACCGTTTTTTATAATATACTTTCATCATGAGCCAAAAAAACTCTTCGTAGATAGAGGCAAACTCTTCAGGCAGTGACAAAACCGGATGGCTCTTTGTAATATAAATTAGGTCGATAATAGACTTGTTTTTGTTTAACCCATTGATAAATTCAGAAGAAAATACCATGAAATAAAGTTTTAGATCTCCTTCTATTTTGTTTATCTGGATGATACTTCCTGGTGAAAGGGTTACGAAATCATTCTTCTTTATGGTATACTCGGACAAATTAATACTTGCCTCAATGCTACCATTCATGCACAATACAAATATTTCAGCCTTAAGTCTACACGGATATCGTGTGTATAAGTTCAATATATTAAGATCAATATCGGCATTACTACCTATAACAAAATCTTCTGTTATGTCTATTTTAGGTAATTCTTGTTCCATAATCTTTTGGTTTATTGATGCACAAATATAGGTATATTTTTATAAATAGACTACATTACTTGAGTTATAGAACATAAAAGAAGAAAGATATATTTCCATATACTAATGATTTATAGTTTAAAAAAGAAGGGATACTTTAGTAATAGGATATAAATTAGTAGAAATAGACCTTGTTTAAAAATGGAAACTGTTGTTACTTTGCAGCGTTTTTAATCAATAATGAAAGAATATGAATAAAAGAAGATTACTTTTTGTTGTTGTTTCTGTCTTTCTTTGTGCATTCCAGAGCATTTATGCCGGGAATAAAGACTTGACAAACTGGATAGATGGCGGTAAGGACTATGGAAATAAGTATGCTTATGACACAGGATGGTATGATGCTACTGCTTCAGAATATACGATTTCTACTCCGGCAGAAATGGGGGCTTTTGCGGTAGCAAGTGCAACTGATGCATTCGAAGGTAAAACAGTGAAATTAGCAGCAGACCTTGACATGTCGAAATATGGATGGGTGTCTCTCGGTGCAGCAGGCTTTAAAGGTACATTTGATGGTATGGGACATACCATTACTGCTATGTCGTATAAAGATGAAAGTCAGGCTAAGGCTTGGGGGTTATTTCATACGATCGATGGAGGTACTGTTAAAAATATCGTAATAACCGGAAGTACTTTTGCTAATGAAAAATCGGGTACCAGCTGCCCTTCTGTAGGAGGTATTGCTTCTATCTTAAAAGGGAGTGGTGTAATATCTAATTGCGGATTTTCGGGGACTGTGCATCTTCCGTTTGATAAAGGAGCTGATAATTTGGCTAAGCAAAATGGTTTGGTAGGCGGACTTGTCGGTGTTATCGAATCGGGTACGGTTGTCAATAGCTATGTGATAAATAATGAACCTACTCTTCCTGCTTCCAATGATACCATTTATGGAAATATTGCGGGAAAATCTAATGGAACGATTTCCAATTGTTATTATTTGGAAAATGAAATTTATTTGGGAGCAGTAAATTCAAATCAGGAACAAGGAATTCAAGAGCAAGTGCAGGCAAAAGCGGTTGCAAGCTTTGCTTCTGGTGAAGTGGCTTATTTACTGAATGCAGCTGATGGCAATGCAGGAACTTGGGGACAAGGTGAGAGTATGCCAGTATTTGCTGGAGAAAATATTTCTGCTGTTTACAAAATAAGTTATCCGGAAAAACAGGAATATGGAGTTGTGAATGGTCCGGAGTACGCTTCTGCAGGCGAAACTGTGACTTTGACATCTACAGTGGAAGACGGTTATCTTATTAAAGATTTGGCTGTAACTGGTACAAAATTAGTGAATTATTCTACTTTTGTAATGCCTGCCAGCGACGTGAATGTTACATATTCGGTTGAAGCATTCTCTTCCAGTAGTATTGTAGCTTTCCCGGCTGAAGATATAAAAGGTGCTTCGTTCGTTGCAAAATGGAACAAGGTGGATGGAGCGACCGGTTATAAGATCACAGTGAAAAAAGAAGGTGTTGTCTTGGATGCTTACAATGCACTTGCTGTAGGAGATGTTACTTCTGTTATTGTAGAAGGGTTGAGACAAAATACGACTTATACTTATACTGTACAATCTGTAAAAGGTGAAACAACTTCTTTGGCTTCAAATGAAATAGTTGTGACTACGGGTGAAGTGTCTGCAAAAGTGGTTTCGGTAGATGGACGGGAAGTTTTGGTTGCTTGGGAAGTTGTTGAAGGTGCTGATCATTATGGCGCTACCATTACCGGTAAGTCGGGTCTGGTTAGCAGTGTGGAAACAACTGATTGTGAATACTTGTTTAGAGGATTGGATATTTCTGTAACTTATACTCTTGTTGTTGTCGCTTACAATCAGGAAGGTGATGCTATAACTACTTCTTTGCCGGTTGCGGTAACTACTGGAGTAGATTATGGAACTCAGTTAACAAATAGTACTTTTGAAGCTTGGGAAAAAGAAGGGGATGAAGCCGAACCTGTAGGATGGAACTCATTTATGAGTGGTGGTGGTAGTTTGGCTGGATTTACGAAGAATGTGCATATGGAGAAATCTGAGATTGTGCGTCCGGGAAGTAATGGCAGTCAGAGCGTTCGTATTTGGACGAAAGCCGTATTCGGAGTTCCTGCTAATGGTAATTTGACTTGCGGTAAAATCAATTCCGGTAGTATGGTAGCAACTGATCAGGCCAATCATAACAGAACTATAATGGAGGAACCGGAGTTTAATCAACCATTGAATGGTGCTCGCCCAGATTCGTTAACTGTATGGGTGAATTTCTCTTATAGCGGCAGTACTGCATGGACGGCTCGTGTGGCAGCTACGATACACGATGCGTATAATTATGCTGATCCGTCTGCAACATTAGATTCTTTGCACGCTGTGGCAAAAGCGGAGATGAATTATCCGGCTGTGTCTCCGAGTGGTGGCTGGCAACGTCTTTCTATTCCTTTTGATTATGAATTGAAAAATTTTGATGCTTTCTATGAGAAGATGAATAATAGTCAATATTGGAAAGACTCATTGAAAGTAGATAAGTTTGAAAGACCGACTTCTGCTGATTATATGTTGGTTACATTTGCCACAAATTCAACTCCGGGTAAAGGAACAGATGGAGATCAGGTATTGATTGATGATATGTTGCTTATCTATAAACCGGTCTTGAAATTAACGAAGAGTGTTTATCAACCGGGAGAAAAGATAACTGTTGATTATACTTTGGTGGGTACAATGTCTCCTTCCAATATAGATAAGAAGGCTAATGTCGTTTCATTGGAATTGTCTGATGCAACAGGAAGCTTTGCAAATCCGAAAGTTCTGACTGAAATTGTAACAGATAAGAGCGGGCAACTTATTGCTGATATAGAAGAGGATTTGATGGCTGGCAATTATAAAGTTCGTGTGGTTACTACCAACTATCCGATGGTATCTGAAGAGTTTTGTGTTGCTACCGGAGTACCTGCAGTGAATGTGGCAGCTGCTACTGATATTGAAGGAAGTGCATTTGTTGCTAACTGGGAAGTACCTTCCGTAGAACCGACAAAATATTTGTTAACTGTTAAGCAGGGCGATATTATTGTTGGGGAATACAATGATAAAGAAGTAGGAAATGTGACAAGCTACAATGTAGAAGGTTTGACGGAAAATACCACTTATACTTATGTAGTGAAGGCTGTTTATGATAAGGTAACATCAGGTGCTTCACAAGCTATTGAGGTGGTTACTGTTCCTGTTATAAAAGGAGCGGTTGCTACGGACATTGAAGAAAATGCATTTGTTGCTAATTGGGAAGCTCCTGTTTCAATACAACCTACTAACTATTTACTGACAGTGAAAGAAGGGGATGCTGTGGTAGAAGCTTATGTGGAGAAAGAGGTTGGAACTGTTCTAAATTGTAAGGTAGAAGGTCTTAAAAAGAATACAGTTTATACATATACCGTAAAAGCCGTTTATGGTAAGAATGTAGCGAAAGCTTCCGAACCGATTGAAGTGAGAACTTTAGTCGCTACAACGAAAGCATTAGCCGCAACAGATATTGAGGAAAATGCCTTTGTTGCTAATTGGGAAGTTCCCGTTTCTATGGAACCGACAAACTATCTTTTGACGGTGAAAGAGGGTGATGAAGTCGTAGAGGGATATAAAGATTTAAATGTTGCTGCTGTAACAAGCTATAAGGTAGAAGGCTTGAAAGTAAATACGGCTTATACTTATACTGTGAAAGCTGTTTACGGTGAACTTATATCTAAGGTTTCTAATGAGATAACTGTTACTACATTGGTACCTGCAGTGAAAGCATTGGATGCAACTGAAATCGAAGAGAATGCATTTGTTGCTAATTGGACAGCTCCTGATTCTATGGAACCAACCCAATATCTTCTTACAGTGAAAGAAGGTGATGCCGCAGTAGAAGGATACAATGACTTGGAAGTTGGAACTGTAGTAACTTATAAAGTAGAAAACTTGAAAGTAAATACGGCTTATACTTATACAGTAAAAGCTGTTTATGGTGAACAGGTTTCGAAAGAATCTAATAGAGTTGAAGTTACCACTTTGGTGCCTGCTGTAAAAGCATTGGCTGCAACAGAAATAAATATTACAACTTTTGTAGCTAATTGGGAAACTCCTGCTTCTATGGAGCCTACCAACTACTTGCTCACAGTGAAAGAAGACGATGCTATCGTAGAAGGATATAATGATTTAGAGGTTGGAATAGTAACAAGTTATAAAGTTGAAGGTCTGAAATCGAATACTGCTTATACGTATACGGTCAAGGCAGTTTATAATGATAAACTTTCGTTAGCTTCCGAAGCAATAGAAGTGACTACTCTAAAAGCTGTAGGTATTGGAAATATGACGGCAAACAATGCGATTTCCGTTTATCCGAATCCGGCAGTTGAATCTCTTTATATTGATGGAGTAACCGAGAATAGCGAATATGTAATTTATGATATATCCGGTAAAGCTATTGATGAAGGAACTCTTTTAATTAATAAAGTAGATGTTAGTAGTCTTAAGACGGGTATGTATTTTATTGAAACAGAATCAGGTAAAACTAAATTTATTAAAAAATAAAGTAGAAAACTGATTTAGAATCTATATTATAAAAGAAAAATTCCCTCAAGTGCATTTCATTTTTGCACTTGAGGGATATTTTTTGTTGTAATGTATTGAAACCATTCGTTCCATATGGATGAAACTATTCGTTTCTACTATACGGAACCATTAGTTTCTACTATACGGAACCATTAGTTTCATCGTATTGCAACTAATAGTTTCATTACTGCAGAACTGATATGAAAGTTATTGGTAATATTAAATATATGTTTTTAAATCAGATAATATTCTGATAAAGATTGTAGCTGCGAATAGATATATCTCGATAGGGATAATTTGACCACTAATAACAACACTTATGGGAAATGCAAGGAGAGACAAGCAAGTGAGGCTTAGCCATATTTTTATCCATTTGGCAGTACTGTTTCTTTTGAAGACGAATGCCAACATTAAATTAGTAGGTAATGCCCATAAAATGTTGCAATTACTGTTTACTAATTCTATTTCTGAAGTAATGATGAGGCTGATCAAGAGACATCCGAATATTCCACTGAGAAAAAATAACAATCTGTCAAACCATATATATTGTTTTCCTTTTTTTAATTGTAAATAAGAGAGGATGCATGCAATCAATAGCAGTAGAGAAAAAAAACTTTGTGTAATGGCAGTATTGGGTGCTTGTTTGAATACGGTAGGGGAACAAATCTTGTGCGAAGCCATGAGTATTGGTTCATTATTCTGACGTACTTCTTTCAAGAGCTCTATTAGACCGCCAGGATTGAAGGCTGCTTGGTATAAACTTATTGGATCGTCTGCTTTAGGACCGATCACAACGTTAAATAATAGATGTAACCAGCTATTTTGTAATGGATCTGATTGCTCGATGTCTCGATAAGTCTGATTGATGTTATTCACTTGAAAAGCATCCTTATCCCATTTACATTGTTTGAATAACACGTCTCTTAACTGTGTGCTACAATTGTTTGTTGGAACTTTGAATTTGTAAAAGCGATCTCCACTAATGAGGATTCGGTTTAATTCTTCCCATAGGCTTTGTTTTTGTTCTTTGCTGATATTTAAATAGTATTCATTAATGCCTCTTCCATCGTTTTTATATCGATCGGCGAATTTCTTAAAAGGTTCTCCATCCAGATATGATATAACTGTTCCTTGGAGGATTTTGTACGCGAAGAAAGACTGTTTATCTGAATATGATCCGAAATTAAAGATTACATCTATATTTAAAGTGGCATCTTGAATGCGTAGTGCACTATGTCCAAAACCTCCTTCGTAATCCGGAGTAGCCGAACAGGTAATAACAGAAACAAAAGCTTTTTCAGAAAGCTGTGGGAGCGATATTGACTGGGCGGATAGAATAATAGGAAGGATGGCCAAAGTAAAGAAAAGGGCCTTGAAGAGAGTGCTTTTGTATGACATATCTATTCTTAATTGTGGATGATTATAAAAGTCAAACTCCATCTACAGATTGTAATTATAATCTGTGATGGAGCTTGATTTGGGAATGATTGTGAAATTTATTTTTTTATGAATTTCACCGTGTTATCTCCTATTTTGATCAGATATATACCTCTTTGTAAAGCTGTTACATTGATCTCTTTGGTATTTAAGATACCTGATAGAGTTTGTACACCGGTTATGTTATAAATGTTATATTTTTGATTTTCTGCTCCTTCTACGATAAGCGCATCTATTTCAGCATTGTAATACACAACTGGTTTTTCTGTAGTAGTGCTTTGTATTCCGCTTCCACTTGTTTGGGTTCCTTCAAATGTAACGTCGACTATTAATCGTGCGGGGTATGTCGTCTCTACAACAAGAATCAATGATATCTCTTTATCTACTATTGTGGATCTGTTTAGATCTACACTAACTTCACCGATAGGGTCCGGTAAATTGACTTTAACATCTTCTTTGGGAAGAAGGACGATTGTATTTCCGTCTTTCTGTAATTCTACACTTGGGATTATGATATCTCCGAGTTCTATGGTTGAACCCCCGACAGAAAACTTAAAATTTCTGATTTCTAATCTGATATGATTATCATCTTCTGCTATGATATAAATGTCTTCCGTACTGTCCCCTGCGGGCATTCCTCCTACTTTTACCCCCAATGTACCATTGTACGTACCAGCAGCTTCCTGGCTTTGTGCATAACTAAGATTAGGCATTACGATTGCAATAAAAGCAATCATTACTTTAAGTAATTTTTGTTTCATAATAATTCTTTTTAAACGTTTATGTTTAGAACACATAGGCGAATCCTAAGTTCGCATATATCGGATACATATCAAATGTGATAGTATCGAAATCTTTTTTAAAAATAGACATCATTCCCCATGTCACATTCCCAGTTACGTTCAAATGCGAAAATGCTCTCCATTGGGCTCCTAATTGTAGTCCCCACTGGAAAGAACGTAGGTCATTATTGAAATCATAGGTAGCGGATAGAACATTAACTTTCTCACCTGTAGGATCTACATCTCTGATATAGCCGTCATAAGCAGTTCCGAAGAATTCTCCGGAAGTAAGATAAGAAAACCAAGGACCTAACTCTAATTCCCATCGTTTACTGACTTTATAAATAGCCAGAACTGGAATTGTCAGTAAAGATTGCTTTACGGTAGTAGTTACTCCACCAGTCCATTGTCCTTCCATTTCCCCTCCGTCACTGGCTATCATTTTCATATGATAGTTTTTTACGGTAGCATCGGTTTTCATACCTTTTGTTTCTAAACGTATTCCGGTACTTATTCCCCATTTATTATTAAATGTCTTTACGACGTCTCCTTCAATAGAAAAGGCAGTTGTAGGATTATAACTGTTAATTTTTCTGATTTCTGCCGGTAGGGGCAGGGGAGAAGTGCCTCCAATGTTAAATCCGGCTTTTAATCGATATTCTAATCCTTTAGTCAACGATTTTAATATACTCTGGTTTCTTTCCTCTTGTGCTTGTACTATTGTTGTATAGCAACCGATACTAAGCAGAAGTAACAAGGAAATTATCTTTTTATTCATTTTATATTTGTATTATTCGTTATCACCTTCAAGTATTAATTTAGCTTCATCTATGATCAGTGTACTACCTACGGCACCTTCAAAGTAAGCTCCGTTCCGGCTCGATGAAAATACTACTGCCATATAATATTCCCCTTTTGATAACTTTTCATGATCAGGGTCTTTGCGATAGACAAAAGGAATATATAAATTTTTATATTCTTTACTTGGCTCAGGAGCATTTACTCGCGCAATACCTATAATACAATCTTCATTGAAATTGATAGAGCCGTCCAGCTTTTTACCATCTGCTGACTCATAAAGTATGGCATATAAATCAAAAACATCGGTTTTGTTTTCAATGACATTTTGATCTTTATCTGTGAACTCTTTTCCCGGTGTATACTGATACCATACAGAAAATGCTATCGGTTTACGATTGAAAGCCATTGGCATACCGAATTGAGTTGCTTCCAGAGGCTTAGGTATAGCTATTTGTGTATCGAATGAACCTATGAAAAGATTTCCGGCGGCAATAGGCATACCTACCATTACTCCAAAAGCACCAGTAGTCTTAGTTTCGAGTTTCACACCTTTTCCTATATAACCTTTATCGTATGAAACGGTGGGATGTGTAAAAGGGTCATCGCTTCCTATAATTGCGTATACGGGATTTGCTGTTGCCCATATTGGTTGTTCCTGTCCGGCATCGGTTATTTCATAAAATTCATACCATTTTTTACCATTGGTTCCTTCTTTGATTCTCCAATGCTCAAAACTGAATTGAGGTTTTACATTAGTGGTATCCACAAATACTTTATACTCCTTTTGCCATAGTCCGTCTTGAGAGGTGACAATGTAAGTTTGAGGTTCAGAGAAGTCTCGTACCGTACCATTCGGTGGATAAATAGTGGCTCCTTCAGTTAAAGAGAAAGAAGGCGCTATCTGTTTGATACCATCTTTTATATTTGAATAAGCCATAAGTATAACACTGTTATTTGTTATGGTAGGATCTGATTTTAAAATGCTGGGATCGGGCAGTACACATGATATAATATCTGCTTCTGCATTGGGTGCTTCGTCTTGGATACAAGAACCGAGGCATAAACTAATGCATATACTCGTTATTATTGTTTTTAATTTCATTATATTTTATTGGTTATGAATTTATTAAGATGGAATATTCGTAAAAAACTGTGGTGCAAAGTTAAGTTTAAAATTCTACTTATCAAATCTTGGTTTGTCTTTTTATGTTCTTTTTATACTATTTCTTTAAAAGTGGAGACTGAAAATCAATATAATAGGTCTATTTTTAAAATTTAGTGTTCCAATCCTAAAGTAATATGATTCTGATCGAATGATTCTACTTTCATCAATTCTTTATTTTTCTCGGTATTTCTGAACTAATTAGAGTTTATTGAGTTTTTATTAATGAAATAATTGAAGTAGCTTTTTATATTCTAAATGTTAAATTATCTATGGAATATTGAATAAATTTGAGATTTATAATGGAATATTTTGTATTGAAAAACTGGCAAAATTGTTGAGTGGTTTTAATCATATTCTGCTTATAAAATCTGAAACTTTGGTGTATATAAAGAGTATATTCATTACATTTGTAGCAATTAATATAGCAAAGTCATGATTGAATCGGAAAGGAAACAGATAATCGATTTGGTGAGGCGTGAGGTGATTCCGGCTATTGGCTGTACAGAACCTATTGCGGTAGCGTTGTGTGTGGCAAAAGCTGTAGAAACACTGGGAACGAAGCCGGAGAATATAAAAGTGTTTTTGAGTGCCAACATTTTGAAAAATGCAATGGGGGTAGGTATTCCTGGAACGGGGATGATCGGTTTGCCTATCGCTGTGGCCTTGGGGGCTATTATCGGAAAGTCGGAGTATCAGCTTGAAGTATTAAAGGATAGTACACCGGAGGCTGTAAAGTTGGGAAAACAGTATATAAATGAGAAGCGTGTCTGTATTTCGTTGAAAGAAGGTATTGCGGAAAAACTTTATATTGAAGTGCTTTGCGAAGCAGAAGGGAAAGTAGCTACGGCAATTATTGCCGGTGGGCATACCACCTTTATATATATAGCACGCGGTGAAGAAATATTGTTTAGTAAACAACCTGTCGGAACAGAAGAACAGGACGAGCAGAACTTGGACCTGAACTTAAAGAAAGTTTATGATTTTGCTTTAACCGCCCCGTTGGAGGAGATCCGTTTTATTCTTGAGACAGCCCGGTTGAACAAAGCTGCTGCCGAGAGCTCTTTTCAGGGAGATTACGGGCATGCTTTGGGAAAGGTACTTCGTGGACGGTATGAGCATCAGATAATGGGCGACAGTGTCTTTTCTCATATTCTTTCTTATACTTCGGCAGCTTGTGATGCCCGTATGGCAGGAGCTATGATTCCGGTAATGAGCAATTCGGGTAGTGGTAACCAGGGAATATCAGCAACTTTACCTGTTCTGATTTTTGCAGAAGAGAATGGCAAATCGGAAGAGGAACTTATCCGCGCCTTAATGTTAAGCCATCTCACGGTGATTTACATAAAACAGAGTCTGGGGCGTTTATCCGCGCTCTGTGGTTGTGTAGTAGCAGCTACCGGTTCGAGCTGTGGCATTACGTGGCTGATGGGAGGAAACTATGAACAAGTTGCTTATGCAGTACAAAATATGATCGCCAATTTGACGGGAATGATTTGTGACGGTGCAAAGCCCAGTTGTTCATTGAAAGTAACGACCGGTGTTTCTACCGCAGTTCTTTCAGCCGTAATGGCCATGGAAAATCGATGTGTGACATCTGTGGAAGGGATTATCGATGAGGATGTCGATCAAAGTATCCGTAACTTGACCCGTATCGGTTCGCAAAGTATGAATGAGACGGACAGGGTGGTATTGGATATTATGACTCACAAACGCTGTTAGCCAAAAGCTTGTTTTAGTTGAAAATTGAAAGTTGAAAGTTAGCTGCGCTATCATGCTGCATAGTAACTTTCAATTTTCAACTTTCAACTTTCAACTATTAATGGCATCCGCAGCCTTCGCCGCATTCATGGTCACCGCAGTCGCTGCCACAATCACCACAACCGCAGCTGCAACCGCCGCCGCCCATCATGTTTACGATTTCCTGTATTTCTTCGTTGGTGGCCGGACGGCTTTCAATTACTTCACCGACAAAAGTCAGATCAGCACCTGCCAACGGGTGGTTCATGTCAACTACTACTACATCGGGTTTCACTTCCACTACTGTTCCGTTCATGCGACGGCCCTCGGAATCCATTAAAGGTACTACATTACCTGCAAAGATACGTTCGTTATCGAATTTGCCGTCGATTTCGAAAATATGTTTGGGTAAATCCAGTACATGTTCTTCGTTGTACTCGCCATAAGCATCCTGAGATGAAATGGTGAACTCGAATTTATCTCCTTTATTAAGTGGGGCTATCTGGCTTTCAAAAGCTTCGAGTGTAGTACCCAAGCCGGAAATGAATTGGAATGGATGCTCTGCTTTGGCTTCTTCTACTAAATCTTTTTCTCCATCTTCTGTAGTGTACAGTTTATACGCTACGGTGATGTACTTGTTTTCTGCTGTTTCCATTTATTTTTGTATATAGTTAGTAATTGCGGATATCCGCGTAGCTGCAAAGATACGAATAATTTATTAGGCAGTCAGAATACACTATGTAAATTTCAGATTATTAAGCGCTTTTATCACAATCCGGTTGCACTTGAAAAATGGTTCCCTTTAGAACTATAAAGTGATAAAATTAGATATAAAACCCCTCTTTTCTTACGATTGTTCAATTTTAGGTGATTTTTTTCTTCAATTTGTTTGGATATAATAAAAAAGCCCTTACCTTTGCAGCACAATTAACAGAAGAAATTAAGATATGAATACTCATACATCTATTAACCTGGCAGTCCTGCATATTATTCGCGTCGTGGTGGTCACATCAAGAGCGTGAGAAAGGTTGTGTATGTATTCGTACCATAAAATGAAATAATTAGAGCCTTTCTCACTATCGTGGGGAAGGCTCTTTAATTAAAAAGAAATCAGGAAATGAAAAAGCAATTACGCAGTTCATTCAGTACGCAAGGCCGCCGCATGGCAGGTGCCCGTGCTTTATGGGGGGCCAACGGTATGAAAAAAGAACAGATGGGGAAGCCCATTATCGCTATCGTGAATTCGTTTACGCAGTTTGTGCCCGGACATGTACATTTACATAAAATAGGACAATTGGTGAAAGCGGAGATTGAAAAATTAGGCTGTTTTGCTGCGGAATTCAATACGATTGCTATTGATGACGGTATTGCCATGGGCCATGACGGTATGCTCTATTCGCTTCCTTCCCGTGATATTATAGCAGATAGCGTAGAGTATATGGTGAATGCCCACAAGGCGGATGCAATGGTGTGTATCAGCAATTGTGATAAAATTACTCCGGGAATGCTGATGGCTGCCATGCGATTGAACATCCCTACCGTATTTGTATCGGGGGGGCCGATGGAGGCCGGTGAATGGAACGGTCAGCATCTTGATTTAATCGATGCTATGATCAAATCGGCCGATGACAGTGTAAGTGATAGCGATGTGGCTGATATAGAAAGAAATGCTTGTCCTACTTGTGGTTGTTGTTCGGGTATGTTTACGGCAAACTCGATGAACTGTCTGAATGAAGCCATCGGGTTGGCACTTCCCGGCAACGGAACGATTGTAGCTACTCATGAGAACCGTACCGAACTCTTCAAGGACGCTGCTAAACTGATTGTGGAGAATGCTTTTAAATATTATGAAGAAGGAGACGAGAGTGTATTGCCCCGGAGCATCGCTACCCGTGAGGCTTTCTTGAATGCCATGACGCTCGATATCGCTATGGGAGGATCTACGAATACGGTTCTTCATCTGTTGGCCATTGCCCATGAGGCGGAAGTCGATTTTAAGATGGATGATATCGATATGTTGTCCCGTAAAAGTCCTTGTCTGTGTAAAGTGGCTCCTAATACGCAGAAATATCACATTCAGGACGTGAACCGTGCAGGAGGTATTATAGCCATTATGAACGAGTTGGCAAAAGGAGGGCTCGTAGATACGACTGTCCGTCGGGTGGATGGTATGACATTGGCCGGGGCGATCGATAAGTTCTGCATTACCAGTCCGAATGTTTGTGAGAAAGCGTTGAAAAAATATGCAAGTGCGGCAGCCGGAAAATTCAATCTCGTATTGGGCTCTCAGGATGTTTATTATAAGGAGCTCGACACGGACCGTGCCGGCGGATGTATCCGTGATTTGGAACACGCTTATAGCAAAGACGGCGGATTGGCTGTCTTGAAAGGAAATATAGCTCAAGACGGTTGTGTTGTGAAGACAGCCGGTGTAGACGAGAGTATCTGGAAATTTACCGGTCCGGCCAAAGTTTTCGATTCGCAAGAAGCTGCTTGTGAAGGTATTTTAGGTGGAAAAGTGGTCAGTGGCGATGTGGTCGTCATTACGAATGAGGGGCCCAAGGGTGGTCCGGGAATGCAGGAAATGTTGTATCCCACCTCTTATATTAAGTCCAGACATTTAGGAAAAGAGTGTGCGTTGATTACTGATGGCCGTTTTAGTGGCGGAACGTCGGGATTGAGTATTGGACACATTTCTCCGGAGGCTGCGGCCGGTGGGAATATCGGTAAGATACAAGACGGAGACTGGATTGAAATAAACATTCCTGAGCGTACTATCAATGTGAAACTGACTGATGAAGAACTGGCTGCGCGTCCGATGGCTCCGGTAACTCGGGAACGGTTTGTTCCGAAGAGCCTGAAAGCTTATGCCAGCATGGTGAGCTCTGCTGATAAGGGAGCGGTGAGAATGATTTAGAATTATGAATTTGATTTATGGATTATGAAAGACTTAATTTCGGGCGCAGAAGCATTGATGCGTTCTCTTGAATATCAGGGAGTAGAGACCATTTTTGGGTATCCGGGAGGTTCTATCATGCCGGTATTCGATGCTCTGTATGATCATCGGGATACGTTGAATCATATATTGGTTCGGCACGAACAGGGTGCAGCTCATGCGGCACAAGGTTTTGCACGCTCATCGGGTGAAGTGGGAGTCTGCCTCGTTACGAGTGGTCCCGGAGCTACCAATACGATAACAGGTATTGCCGATGCGATGATCGACAGCACTCCTATTGTAGTGATAGCAGGACAGGTAGGTACTGCATTTTTGGGAACGGATGCTTTTCAGGAAGTCGATCTTGTCGGTATTACCCAGCCTATTACGAAGTGGAGTTATCAGATCCGGCGTGCGGAAGATGTACCTTGGGCGGTAGCCCGCGCATTTTATATCGCAAAAAGCGGGCGTCCCGGTCCGGTAGTGCTCGATTTTGCTAAGAATGCACAAGTAGAGAAAGCCGGATATGTTCCGACGAAGTTAGATTATATCCGTAGCTATGTTCCTGTGCCCGATACAGACCCGGAGGCAGTGAGAATTGCTGCCGGGTTGATAAATAATGCGGAACGTCCGTTGGTACTGGTAGGCCAGGGGGTAGAATTGGGAAATGCCCAACAAGAATTGCGCAATTTCATCGAGAAGGCGGGAATACCTGCCGGATGTACTTTGTTAGGATTGTCGGCATTGCCAACGGATCATCCTTTGAATAAGGGTATGTTGGGGATGCATGGCAACTTAGGACCGAATATTAATACGAATAAATGTGATGTTCTTATTGCGGTGGGTATGCGTTTTGATGACCGGGTAACGGGAAATCTGGCTACCTATGCCAAGCAGGCAAAGGTCATTCATTTTGATATCGATCCGGCGGAAGTGAATAAGAATGTGCATGCAGACATAGCCGTGCTGGGTGATTGCAAAGAGACCTTGGTTGCCGTGACAGAGCTACTGCAAGCCAATACACATACCGAATGGCTGGAAAGCTTTACGGATTATGAACGGATGGAAGAGGAGAAGGTGATTCGTCCGGAACTGCATCCGATGTCCGATACACTCACTATGGGCGAAGTAGTACGCGCGGTGAGTGAAGCTACTCATAATAAAGCTATTTTAGTGACGGACGTCGGTCAGAATCAGATGATGTCTGCCCGCTATTTTAAATATAGTAAAGAGCGCAGTATCATCACTTCCGGTGGTTTGGGAACGATGGGGTTCGGACTGCCTGCCGCTATCGGTGCGACTTTCGGGCGTCCCGATCGCACTGTCTGTGTTTTTATGGGTGATGGCGGACTTCAGATGAATATCCAGGAATTGGGTACTATTATGGAACAGAAAGCTCCCGTGAAGATTATTGTGCTGAATAATAACTTTTTGGGGAATGTACGCCAATGGCAGGCGATGTTTTTCAATCGCAAATACTCTTTCACTCCGATGATGAATCCGGATTATATGAAGATTGCTTCTGCTTATGATATTCCGTCCCGGCGTGTGATGTCCCGTGAAGAACTGTCGGAAGCCATTGCGGAGATGATTAAGACGGAGGGTCCTTATCTGTTGGAGGCTTGTGTGATTGAAGAGGGAAATGTGTTGCCAATGACACCTCCGGGCGGCTCGGTGAATCAGATGTTGCTGGAATGCTGAGGGAGATTCGAGAGAGGAGAAGGTGAATAAAAAAATGGAAAGTTATGAGTGATAAGACATTATATACACTGATTGTACATTCGGAGAATATAGCAGGATTGCTGAATCAGATAACGGCTGTATTTACTCGCAGGCAGATTAATATAGAGAGCTTGAACGTGTCGGCATCTTCTATTAAGGGAGTACATAAATATACGATTACGGCATGGACGGATAAGGATACGATTGAAAAGGTGGTGAAGCAGATCGAGAAAAAGATCGATGTGTTGCAAGCGCATTATTTCACGGACGATGAGATTTATTTCCATGAAATTGCCCTATATAAAGTATCCAGTCCGGAGTTTCAGGCCAATCCGGAGGCTTCTCGGATTATACGCAGGTACAATGCACGTATCGTCGAGGTAAACCCGGTGTTTGCTATTGTCGAAAAGAATGGGATGAGTGAAGAAATTACAGCTCTTTACAGTGAACTGCGCCGACTGAATTGTGTTTTACAATTTGTTCGTTCGGGACGTGTGGCCATTACTACCAGTTGTTTTGAACGGGTGAATGAATTCCTTGCCGACCGGGAAACGCGTTATAATCAAAGTAAGAAACAACAGGAAGATGAGTGAAAATAATAAAATAGGAACTTACAGATTTGTTGCAGAACCGTTTCATGTAGATTTTAACGGACGTCTGACGATGGGAGTATTGGGTAATCATCTGTTGAACTGTGCGGGCTTTCATGCCAGTGACCGTGGTTTTGGGATTGCAACCCTGAATGAGGATAATTATACTTGGGTACTTTCGCGTCTGGCTATCGAGTTGGATGAAATGCCTTACCAGTATGAGGAATTCAGCGTTCAGACATGGGTGGAGAATGTGTACCGTCTTTTTACGGATCGTAACTTTGCAGTGATCAATAAAGATGGGAAAAAGATAGGATATGCCCGTTCCGTATGGGCAATGATTAATTTGAATACCCGTAAACCGGCCGATTTGCTGACATTGCACGGAGGGAGTATCGTTGATTATGTCTGTGACGAACCTTGTCCGATTGAAAAGCCGTCGCGTATTAAAGTGACTACAAAAGAACCTGTGGCGACGATTACTGCCAAATATAGCGATATCGATATAAACGGACATGTAAACAGTATCCGTTATATTGAGCATATTCTGGATTTGTTTCCTATAGAACTTTATAAAACAAAGCATATTCGCCGGTTTGAAATGGCTTATGTGGCCGAGAGTTACTATGGCGATCAATTATCTTTCTTTCAGGAAGAGGTTTCGGAGAATGAATATCACATAGAGGTAAAAAAGAACGGCGAAGAGGTGGTTTGCCGTTCGAAGGTATTATTTGAATAAGATAAAATTAGATTGTATAATAAACAGGTGGCTATGCCACCATTTAAAAATTAAAAACAAAAATGGCACAAATGAATTTTGGCGGTGTTATGGAAAATGTAGTAACCCGCGAAGAATTTCCGTTGGAAAAAGCTCGTGAAGTATTAAAAGATGAAACAATTGCCGTAATCGGTTATGGTGTACAGGGCCCCGGTCAGTCACTGAATCTGCGTGATAATGGTTTCAACGTGATTGTCGGACAGCGTAAAGGTGGTAAGACTTGGGAGAAAGCGGTAGCTGACGGTTGGGTGCCGGGCGAAACTTTGTTTGATATAGACGAAGCATGCCAGCGTGGAACCATTATCCAATATCTGCTTTCGGATGCGGCTCAGATCGAGGTATGGCCTACCGTGAAGAAGAATCTTACTCCGGGCAAAGCTCTTTATTTCTCTCATGGTTTCGGCATTACTTATAAAGAACGTACCGGTATCATTCCTCCTGCTGATGTGGATGTAATCCTTGTTGCTCCGAAGGGATCGGGTACTTCATTGCGTACTATGTTCCTCGAAGGCCGTGGATTGAATTCATCTTACGCTATCTTCCAAGACGCTACCGGCCGTGCTTATGATCGTGTGATCGCTTTGGGTATTGGCGTAGGTTCGGGCTATCTGTTCGAAACGACATTCAAACGTGAAGTTTATTCTGACTTGACCGGAGAACGTGGTTCATTGATGGGTGCTATTCAAGGTTTGTTGCTGGCGCAATATGAAACATTACGTGAGAACGGTCATACACCTTCTGAAGCATTCAATGAAACAGTAGAAGAGTTGACTCAGTCTCTGATGCCTTTGTTTGCAAAGAATGGTATGGACTGGATGTATGCTAACTGTTCCACTACTGCTCAGCGTGGTGCGCTCGACTGGATGGGCCCGTTCCATGATGCCATCAAACCGGTGATGCAGCAATTATATGAGAGTGTAAAAACCGGTAACGAAGCACAAATCTCTATTGACAGCAATTCTCAACCGGATTATCGTGAAAAACTGAATGAAGAACTTCGTCAGTTACGTGAGAGCGAAATGTGGCAGACTGCTGTGACGGTTCGCAAACTTCGTCCGGAAAACAATTAAAATAATGATAAGTGATAAGTGATTAATGGCTGCGCTATAATCCGCATGGCACTAATCACTTATCGCTAATCGCTCATTATTCATCACTTATCATTTTTTCTACGTATTCCATCAGCTTTTTATAAAAGGCGTGCCGGGTCAGGGTTTGGGCTTCTCCCAATATGACTAATTTCATGCGTGCACGGGTGATGGCGACATTCATTCTTCGTAAGTCATTCAGAAAGCCTATCTGACCATTTTCATTGGCTCGTACAAGGCTGATAAAGATGACATCTCTTTCTTGTCCTTGAAAGCCGTCTACGGTGTTTATAGTAATTAATTCACGAAAGGGGCGGAAAAAGCTGCTGCTTTTTATTTTGTTTCTTAGATATTGCACTTGGGCTTTATATGGAGAAATAAGCCCGAAGTCGATTCGCTCGTCGAATACACGATTTTCACCTATTCTCTGAATGTAATTTTTGAGTTCCTGTATTAAAAGGTCTGCTTCGGGTTTGTTGATTCGTCCGAAACTTTCGCCTACAAATTCTTCATGAAATTCCAATTCCGAGGTATCGATCCAAACCATAGGGGTATCGTAATCGAGGATGCCACGATGGCGTACTTCGGGAGCAGATTCTAACTGGTTGTTATAAAACCATTCGGAAGGAAAGCGCATAATGGCTTCGTTCATGCGATATTGTACTTTGAGAAGGGAAACGGAAACAGGTTTGTTTGTTACGACCTTTTCCATTAAAGTCTGATCTAATCCTCCACGGGCAGCTTCGATGCATTTGATGGTAGGAGGGAGTTGGCAGTGATCACCGGCAAAAATAACGCGGTCGGCTTTACGGATGGCAATCCAGCAGGCGGCTTCCAATGCCTGTGCTGCTTCGTCGATGAAAAGAGTACTGAAACGGCGGCCTTCGAGAATGCGGTGATTGCTACTGACAAGTGTGGAGGCGATGACTCGTGCGGAAGAGAACAAATCTTCATTAATAAGTATTTCCAGTTCCGTGGCGCGGTCGCGCAGACGGCTGATGCGATTGCGCATGCTTTCCCTCTCACTATAATTTCCCTTGCGGATATGTCCGCTTATCTCGCGAATGGATTTACGCACGCTCCATAGTTCTGTATAGGCCGGATGGTTTTCAAAGCGTCGTTCATACGTGAACGAAAGCATTTTATCATTCACGCGTGTCGGATTTCCGATACGGAGCACAGGGACACCGCGATCCACCAACTTTTCGGCAATCCAATCGACGGCTGTATTGCTTTGTGCACAGACGAGTACTTGATTTTCTCGATGTAGGGTTTCATAAATGGCTTCTACGAGAGTAGTGGTTTTTCCGGTTCCCGGAGGACCATGTACAATCGCTACATCTTTGGCGCAAAGTACTTTATTGACAGCTTCTTCTTGTGTAGAATTCAACCAGGGAAACCGGACCGGATAAAGTTCTCTCCGACGGATGGGAAGAGTTCCGAGCAATGTGTCACGTAATTCGGCAAGCCGGTTGCCTTTGGCGCGAAGAACATCTTCAAGTGCATTGAACATAGCGCGGTAAGAAGTCTCGTCAAAATATAACTGTACTCCTAAATAATCGGCATTTTGTACATCGAGCAGAGCACTCGTGCCGGGCAAAACCACTACCATTCGTTCTTCGTCGGCAAAACTTACAGTAGCGGTGAAGTTCATATATTTAATTTTCCCGTTGTAGTCCTGTTGGAAAAAGCAGACCGGACGGCCAAATTCAAAAGCGTGTTCAATATCCTTATCTTCCGTTCGGATAATTTCTATGACGAGTTGGTTCAAGGAGTTGTAATAATTTCGACCTGTTTGTACCGGATACCAGCAGAGTCCGCGCTTTACTTTTCGGGCAATACCCATTGTTTCCGTCTGTCGTTGGAATTCCTCTTTCTCATATTCATATTCCATACGTAGCAAAATCTGTTGCTGTTGAAGGGCGAGAAGGGGAGAACCGGGATCAATTTTGTTATTATTCATCTGTGGCTAATGTTTGAATATTAAACATTGTTCGTTAAACATTATTGCGCGCTTGTTCGTTAATAATACATATACAGTTTTAAAATATAAATGCATATGGTGTATGATATAGACATGATAAGAAGCTTCTATTCAGCCTATAAAGGGAAAATGGAACGTGTAAGGAGTGTGCTGAAACGTCCGCTTACGTTAGCAGAAAAAATCTTGTATACTCATCTTTTTGAGGAAGCCCGTTTGAGGGATTATAAACGTGGGGAAGATTATGTGAATTTTCGTCCGGATCGGGTAGCTATGCAGGATGCTACTGCACAGATGGCTCTATTGCAGTTTATGAATGCCGGTAAGGAACGCGTTGCTGTTCCCTCAACAGTGCATTGCGACCACTTGATACAGGCTTATAAGGGAGCGAGCGAAGACATAGCCACTGCTACTAAGACGAACGAGGAGGTATACGATTTCCTGCGCGATGTTTCTTCCCGTTATGGAATCGGCTTTTGGAAACCGGGAGCGGGAATTATCCATCAGGTCGTATTAGAAAATTATGCATTTCCCGGAGGAATGATGGTAGGAACAGATTCTCATACACCGAATGCCGGTGGTTTGGGAATGGTTGCTATTGGGGTAGGAGGTGCCGATGCGGTAGATGTGATGACGGGTATGGAATGGGAATTGAAGATGCCCAAATTGATTGGTGTCCGGTTGACCGGGGAACTTAACGGTTGGACAACTCCCAAAGATGTTATTCTTAAATTGGCCGGTATCTTGACTGTGAAGGGTGGCACTAACGCCATTATTGAATATTTCGGTTCCGGTACGGAATCTATTTCAGCAACCGGAAAAGCTACGATTTGTAATATGGGTGCCGAAGTAGGGGCTACTACTTCGCTTTTTCCCTATGATGAACGTATGGGCGTTTATCTGCGTGCTACCGGTCGTGAAGAAGTTGCCTTGTTGGCGGAGTCCGTAACTGCCGATCTTCGTGCTGACGATGAAGTGATGGCGCTGCCCGAGAAATTTTATGACCGTATTATTGAAATAAATCTTTCAGAACTGGAACCTTATATCAATGGGCCGTTCACTCCTGATGCGGCTACTCCCATTTCTGAATTTGCAGAAAAAGTACTGCTGAACGGTTATCCCCGTAAAATGGAAGTAGGGCTTATCGGGTCGTGTACCAATTCATCCTATCAGGATCTCAGTCGTGCTGCTTCTATTGCCCGTGAGGCATTGGAGAAGGACGTGGCCATTGCTGCGCCGCTTATTGTTAATCCCGGAAGTGAACAAATCAGGGCTACTGCCGAACGGGATGGAATGATTACTCTTTTCCGCCAAATAGGGGCAACGATCATGGCAAATGCTTGTGGGCCTTGCATCGGGCAGTGGAAACGCCATACAGACGATCCTACCCGTAAAAACTCGATTGTGACCTCTTTCAACCGCAATTTTGCCAAACGGGCGGATGGTAATCCGAATACATTTGCTTTTGTGGCTTCCCCCGAAATAGTAATGGCACTCACCATTGCCGGTGATCTTTGTTTCAATCCCTTAAAAGACCGTTTGCTTACGCATGAGGGGAAGAAAGTGAAATTCAGTGAACCGGTGGGAGATGAATTACCTATGTATGGTTTCACTTCGGCTGCCAGTGGCTACTTGGCCCCTGTTGGAACAGAAGTTGAAATCAGGGTCGATCCGCAGTCGAAGCGTTTGCAATTGTTGGCTCCTTTCCCGGCATGGGATGGAAACGACTTATTGAATATGCCTTTGCTGATCAAGACACAAGGGAAGTGTACTACTGATCATATTTCGATGGCAGGTCCGTGGTTGCGTTTTCGCGGGCATTTAGAGAATATTTCCGATAACATGCTGATGGGAGCGGTCAATGCTTTTAACGGTGAGACAAATAGTGTGTGGAATCGCTTGACAAATACTTATGGGCCTGTTTCCGGTACGGCTAAGATGTATAAGGCAGAAGGAATTGCTTCGATGGTTGTTGCCGAAGAAAATTATGGTGAGGGCTCCAGTCGTGAACATGCGGCTATGGAACCTCGTTTCCTGAATGTAAAAGTAATTCTTGCCAAGAGTTTTGCCCGTATTCATGAAACCAATCTGAAGAAGCAGGGTATGTTGGCTGTTACTTTTAAGGATAAGGATGATTATGATCGCATACAAGAACATGACCTGCTTTCTGTAACTGGTTTGCAAAACTTTGCTCCGGGACGCGACCTTGAGGTGGTGGTTCATCACGAAGATGGAACCAAAGAGAGTTTTGCCGTACAGCATACCTATAATGAGCAGCAAATAGCATGGTTCCGTGCAGGATCTGCCCTCAATAATAATTTGTCATTGTGTTATTAAAAAAAATACGTGTGCAGCCAATGGGTACATGAACATATTGGCAAATTGCCACATTATCGATTATGAACAAAATTACTAAACAACTTGACGGTACTTTGTCTGTACCGGATATTCCGACCGTTCCTTTTATTACCGGTGACGGTGTGGGTGAAGAGATAACTCCCGCTATGCGGGCTATTGTAAATGCGGCTGTTGATAGTTCTTATGGTGGCCGCCGTAGGATAGAGTGGCTTGAAGTGCTTGCCGGTGAACGTGCTTATCACTCTGTCGGTTCGTGGTTGCCCGACGAGACAATGGATGCTTTTAAAGAATATCTTATCGGTATCAAAGGGCCGTTGACCACTCCTGTGGGTGGGGGGATTCGTTCGTTGAATGTGGCTCTGCGCCAGACACTTGATTTATATGTATGCCTGCGTCCGGTGCGCTGGTTTGTGGGAGTACATTCTCCTTTGCAGGCTCCGGAAACAGTCAATATGACCATTTTCCGTGAGAATACCGAGGATATATATGCCGGTATCGAGTGGGAGGCAGGTACTCCGGAAGCAGAGAAACTCTATCGTTTTCTGCGGGATGAGATGG
Organism: Bacteroides sp. CAG:189; assembly: GCF_000432295.1. Taxonomy (NCBI): domain Bacteria; kingdom Pseudomonadati; phylum Bacteroidota; class Bacteroidia; order Bacteroidales; family Bacteroidaceae; genus Bacteroides; species Bacteroides sp. CAG:189. The sequence continues at coordinate 12,910 of NZ_HF991035.1, read as the reverse complement.
GAGTGACGAAAGTCCGCTTTCCCGAAACCTCCTCTTTTGGAGTGAAACCTGTGTCTAAGGAAGGAACGGAGCGTTTAGTCCGTGCTGCCTGTCAATATGCACTCGATCATCATTTGCCTTCCGTCACATTGGTACACAAGGGGAATATAATGAAATTCACCGAAGGAGGTTTCAAAAAGTGGGGATATGAATTGGCACAGCGGGAATTTGGTGATGCGTTGGCGGAGGGGCGGTTGGTTGTCAAGGATTGCATTGCCGATGCCTTTTTGCAAAACACGTTGTTGATGCCTGAAGAATATTCGGTGGTTGCCACATTGAATTTGAATGGTGATTATATTTCCGATCAGTTGGCTGCCATGGTAGGCGGTATCGGCATCGCTCCGGGAGCTAATATCAATTATGTCAGTGGGCATGCTATTTTTGAAGCTACTCATGGCACTGCTCCTAACATAGCCGGACAAGATATCGTGAATCCTTGTTCGTTGATACTCTCTGCGGTAATGATGCTCGAATATATGGGTTGGCAAGAGGCTGCCGACCGTATAACGATGGCGCTTGAACATAGTTTTGGTGATGCCCGTGCTACGGCAGATTTGGCCCGTTTCATGCCTGGAGGCAAGTCTCTTTCCACATCTGCTTTTACCAGAGAGATTATAGAGAGAATAAGAAGTTAAGTAAATGATAATAAAATAAATACGGTTATGAAGAAAGAATATTTGGTCTATAAGCTCTCTGAGGACATGAAAGACTGTACCCGGATCGATAATGAGCTTTTCCCGAAGTATGATGTAAAGCGCGGATTACGTAATGAAGACGGTACCGGAGTATTGGTAGGCCTTACTAAAGTTGGCAATGTTGTTGGTTATGAACGTATTCCCGGAGGTGGTTTGAAACCGATTCCCGGAAAATTGTTTTATCGCCAATATGATCTTGAAGATCTGGCTCATGCCGCTATGAAAGAGAAACGCTATGGTTTTGAAGAAGTGGCTTATCTGCTGCTTTCCGGTCGCCTGCCCGATAAAGAAGAATTGGCTTCCTTTCGTGAACTGGTAAATGATAATATGCCGTTGGAACAGAAGACAAAAATGAATATTATCGAACTCGAGGGAAACAATATCATGAATATTCTGGCTCGCAGCGTGCTCGAGATGTATCGTTTTGACGCCAATCCGGACGATACATCGCGTGATAACCTGATGCGGCAAAGTATCGACCTTATCTCGAAGTTTCCCACTATCATCGCGTATGCTTATAACATGTTACGCCATGCAACTTTCGGTCGTTCGCTCCATATCCGTCACCCGCAGGAGAATCTTTCCATAGCCGAGAACTTTCTTTATATGCTGAAAAAAGACTACACTCAGTTGGATGCCCGTACGCTTGATCTTTTACTGATGCTTCAGGCAGAACACGGTGGTGGTAATAACTCTACGTTTACCGTTCGGGTAACTTCTTCTACCGGTACGGATACGTATTCGTCTATTGCCGCCGGTATCGGTTCATTAAAAGGACCGCTTCATGGAGGAGCCAATATTCAGGTGGTCGATATGTTTCACCATCTTCAGGAAAATATCAAAGATTGGACTAATGTCGATGAAATAGATACCTATTTTACCCGCATGCTTAATAAGGAGGTGTACAATAAAACCGGATTGATTTATGGTATCGGCCATGCGGTATATACCATTTCCGATCCCCGTGCGCTGTTATTGAAAGAGTTGGCTCGTGATTTGGCAAAAGAGAAAAAGCGTGAGCGTGAATTTGCTTTCCTTGAGTTATTGGAAGAACGCGCTATCGCCATGTTTGGCAAGATAAAAAATAATGGTAAAACCGTGTCGAGCAATGTTGATTTCTACTCTGGTTTTGTGTATGAGATGATCGGTTTGCCACAGGAAATTTATACTCCGTTGTTTGCTATGGCACGCATTGTGGGGTGGTGTGCGCATCGCAATGAGGAGTTGAACTTCGAGGGGAAACGTATTATTCGTCCGGCATATAAGAATGTACTGGAAGTGGGGCAATACATCCCTTTGAGTAAGCGTTGATTCTCTGAATGATTTTATTTTGGTTTGCTCTCATTCTGAAAAGGATGGGAGCTTTTTTGTGGCACTCTTCTGTAAGAAAACTCTTTGTAATAATCAGGTTTTTCTATATCTTTGCTTGTCGTAAAAACACATGACTATGGATGCGGAAACCTTTGGATCTTTTCTTTGGATAATGACTTTGGTAGCAGCGCTTGTTTTTATTGCGCTTTATTTTGTGAAGGCTGGTTATGGTATGTTTCGTAGTGCAGCTTGGGGGCTTTCTGTCAATAATAAATTGGCATGGATGCTAATGGAGGTACCGGTCTTTTTAGTGATGATATGGATGTGGTGGTATTCCGACCGTCGTTTCTTACCCGTGCAACTGACTTTTTTCTTTTTCTTTCAACTTCATTATTTTCAGCGTTCGTTTGTTTTTCCTTGTTTATTGCAAGGAAAAGGCCGAATGCCGGTTGCTATCCTTTTGATGGGAATTCTTTTTAATGTTCTGAATGGTTTTATGCAGGGTGAATGGATATTTTATCTTTCTCCTGCAGATAGGTATACTTCTCAATGGTTTGCTGCGCCGCAATTTATATTAGGTACAGTTCTGTTTTTTGTAGGTATGGGTATTAATTGTCATTCCGACTATATAATCCGGCATCTTCGAACCCCGGGGGATACCCGTCATTATCTTCCTTCCGGAGGCTTGTACCGTTATGTCACTTCAGCTAATTATTTCGGTGAGATAGTGGAGTGGACAGGATGGGCCATACTTACATGGTCTCTTTCGGGAACCGTGTTTTTATGGTGGACTTTTGCCAATCTTGTACCTCGTGCCAATGCTATCTGGCATCGTTATCGCGAAGAGTTCGGTGAGGCGGTCGGTAGTCGGAAACGTATCTTTCCATTTATATATTAATTGATTCTTTTCAAGAAAACACGGATGCTTATGAATATAGATACAGATGTAACAATGAATTTCTTTTCCGGTGAAAGAAAATCGGGAACTGTTTCTAAACTTTTTACTCCTGTCCGTATCGGTCCGTTGACTTTGCGCAATCGTACTATTCGTTCGGCTGCTTTCGAAGGTATGTGTCCCGGAAATGCTCCTTCCCAGATGTTACTCGATTATCATCGTTCAGTGGCGGCAGGCGGTATTGGCATGACAACGGTGGCCTATGCCTCTGTTGCGAAAAGCGGACTTTCGTTTCCTCGTCAGCTTTGGCTTCGTCCGGAGATTATTCCCGGATTACGTGAAGTGACGAATGCCGTTCATAGAGAAGGGGCGGCTGCCGGCATTCAGATAGGGCATTGTGGTAATATGTCCCATAAGAGTATTTGTGGGGTGACACCTATATCTGCTTCTTCGGGTTTTAATATTTATTCGCCTACATGGGTTCGCGGGATGAAGAAAGAAGAGATACCGGAAATGGCACGCGCGTATGGTCGTGCAGTAAATATGGCTCGTGAAGCAGGTTTTGATGCGGTCGAAGTACATGCCGGCCACGGTTATCTTATTAGCCAGTTCCTTTCGCCTTATACGAATCATCGGAAAGATGAATATGGCGGTTCTCTTGAAAACCGGATGCGGTTTATGGACGAAGTGATGTTGGAGGTATTGAAAGCGGCCGGTGATGATATGGCGGTCATTGTGAAGATGAATATGCGCGATGGTTTTCGAGGAGGAATGGAAATAAACGAAACAATTGGGGTGGCTCGCCGGTTAGAGCAACTCGGAGCGCATGCGCTGGTATTGAGTGGGGGCTTTGTCAGTAAGGCGCCTATGTATGTGATGCGCGGAGCAATGCCGATAAAAGCATTGACATATTATATGGATTGTTGGTGGTTGAAGTTGGGTGTGAAATTGGCTGGACGAATGATGATTCCTTCCGTACCTTTCGAAGAGGCTTATTTTTTGGAAGATGCGTTGAAATTTCGTACGGCACTTCCCGCGATGCCGCTTATTTATGTGGGTGGTCTTGTGTCACGCACAAAGATAGATGAAGTATTGGGATATGGCTTTGAAGCAGTACAGATGGCGCGTGCACTACTTAATGAGCCTGGGTTTGTAAATCGGATGCATGCTGAAGAAAATGCCCGTTGCAATTGTGGACATAGTAATTATTGCATTGGGCGGATGTATTCCATTGAAATGGCTTGTCATCAGCATCTTCGGGAGAAGCTTCCTCCTTGTTTACAGAAAGAAATAGGAAAGTTGGAAAATAAATGATGGAACGGAATTTGGCGATCATAACTGGTGCCGATGGAGGAATGGGAACGGAAATAACCAAAGCCGTAGCCTTTGCAGGATATCATGTAATAATGGCTTGTTATAATCCTGTGAAAGCGGAACCGGTGAAGCAACGTATAATCCGGGAAACCGGAAATATGGATTTGGAGATACTTCCGCTCGATCTGGCATCTATGGAATCTGTATCGGCCTTTACCGGTTTGGTTTTGGAGCGTGCTCATAGAGTTGCTTTATTGATGAATAATGCCGGAACGATGGAAACTGGACTACATATCACTGTAGATGGTATGGAACGGACAGTCAGTGTCAATTATGTAGGACCGTATTTGCTGACCCGGAAGTTACTTCCTTTAATGGGTCGGGGAACACGTATTGTGAATATGGTATCTTGCACTTATGCTATTGGAAAATTACATTTTCCCGATTTTTTCTTTTTTGGTCGCAAAGGAAAATTTTGGCGAATACCTGTTTACAGTAATACTAAACTGGCTTTACTCCTTTTTACTTTAGAACTCGCCGAAAGAGTGGAAGAACGCGGAATAACTGTCAATGCTGCCGATCCGGGAATTGTTTCTACTGATATTATTACTATGCATCAGTGGTTTGATCCCTTGACGGATATTTTTTTTCGCCCTTTTATCCGTACTCCCATGCAAGGAGCTTCCACTGCAGTTGGATTATTACTTGATAAAAGACTGGCAGGGAAAACGGGAACGTTTAATCTGAATAACCATTCTAAACCACTTTCGGATAAATATATTAATCATGTGCAGAAACGATTGTTGTGGGATGAGACGGAAAAACAGGTGAAAAAATGGCTATAAGAATTGATCTGTTTAGATTTCAGAAGGTATTAATGTATTGAAAAGAAAAATAGATCGATTTATTTTTGAGAAAAAAAGATACAAACTAATATCGTTGTAATAGTCTGTATATCAATTCGTTGTGAGATGTGTCTTTTTCTCTACGAGATTCGCTCTGTTTCTCTACGAAGAACCGATCGTTTCCCGTAGAGAAACAGGTTATTTCTCTACGAGATCTAAATGAAATATTTATAAAACTTTACATGGGAGATAAATGGAGAATGATTTTTTATTGTAGTAATAAAATGAAGGAGTTCGAAGAGGATATACGGTGTCTTTGGAAATTGAATCAGCTATAAAATTTTATTTTTAAGCAAATAGTATGTGTGTTTTTCTACGTGTCCGTATTGAATATAAAAAATGGCAGAGAGTACTCTCTGCCATTTTGAAACTTATCACTATCGTTGTTAAATAGAGAGCTCTCTTAGTACGTTGACCAGTTCTCTCTTGATCGGTTTATCATTTTTTATTGCTTTGCTGAAAGGTACATAAACAATTTCATCATGTTCAATACCGATCATTACATTACGCTGGTCTTCCATAATAGCATCGATGGCTGCCGCACCTAAACGGCTTGCCAAAATACGATCGTGTGCCGTAGGGCTGCCGCCACGTTGAAGATGCCCCAGAATTGTTACACGTACATCATATTGCGGATATTCATTTTTTACACGCTCTGCATAATGCATGGCACCACCTGTCAGTTCGCTTTCCGCTACTAATACGATACTACTGTTTTTGGATTTGCGGAAACCGCTTTTAATGAATTCTTCCAATTGATCGACTTCTGTACTGAATTCCGGAATGATGGCAGCTTCTGCTCCGGAAGCAATGGCACCGTTCAAAGCAAGAAAACCGGCATCACGTCCCATCACTTCTACGAAGAAAAGACGTTCGTGTGAAGTTGCTGTATCGCGTATCTTATCGACTGCATCCAAAATAGTGTTCAATGCCGTATCGTATCCGATAGTGGTATCTGTACCATATAAGTCGTTGTCGATTGTACCCGGCAATCCGATACAGGGTACATCGAACTCTTGTGCAAAAATGCGGGCACCTGTCAAGGAACCGTCGCCACCGATAATAACAAGAGCATCGATGCCTTCTTTCTTCATATTTTCGTAGGCGAGCTGACGACCTTCCGGTGTAGTAAATTCTTTGCAGCGTGCTGTTTTCAGAATAGTACCTCCCAGCTGGATGATATTACTTACATTCTGGCTTTTAAATTCACTGATTTCTCCTGTTACCAGCCCTTTATATCCTCTGTATATACCCTTAACTTGCAGTCCGTTATAGATAGCTGCACGTGTCACTGCACGAATTGCAGCATTCATTCCCGGAGCATCCCCTCCGGAGGTTAAAATACCTACACACTTAACTGTTCCCATTACAATCTTATTTTATATTTGACGCTGCAAAGATAGCAAAAAGTGTTAGGAAATGGATTGCATTCGTGTCAAACTGACGGTGCTATTAATAAATAACGTTAAAGACTTTCTTGCCCCAGACGTGCTTTTATTTCCATATAAATTTGCTCCATCAGCCATTTTGGGGTAGAAGTTGCTCCACATACGCCAATTGAGTCAATGTCGTGAAGCAGAGAATCATCTATTTCTTCTATACTGTCTATCAGATGAGAGTTCGGGTTGACTTTAAGACATTCACTGAATAACATTTTACCGTTTGAACTTTTTTTTCCGCTGACAAAAAAAATAAGGTCATGTGAAGCGGCAAATTTACGTAAATTGGGCATACGATTGGCTACCTGTCGACAAATGGTATCGTAATATTCGAATGTGGCGTCGGGAGAGATATGTGCCTTGATATAGTCGACAATTTCCCAAAATTCATCCAGAGATTTGGTGGTTTGTGAATAAAGACGGATATTTTTACTGAAATCGAGCCCTTTGGCTTCTTCCAGCTTTTCAATAACAATAGCTTGCCCTGTGGCCTGTCCCACTAATCCTAAAACTTCGGCATGTCCGTTTTGACCGTATATGACGATTTGTTTCTCTCCATTGTCTTCTTGTTGATACTCCTGTTTGATACGTTTTTGCAGGCGAAGTACTACCGGACAGGTCGCATCGATAATTTCAATATTATTTTTGTAAGCTGTTATATAAGTTTCGGGAGGCTCACCATGAGCGCGAAGCAATACTTTTGCGTTGTGCAATTGCTTGAACTCTTCATGATTGATGGTGATGAGTCCCATTGATTTAAGCCGTTCCACTTCCCGGCTATTATGTACAATATCACCCAGGCAATAGAGAGTTGCCCCTTTTGCCAATTCTTCTTCTGCTTTGTGGATAGCTGTTACTACTCCGAAACAGAAGCCGGAACCTTCATCTATCTCTACTTTAATCATTCTTGATCTTCAGAATAATGAAGGGCCAAAATCCGAATAGGCCCTTATGCTTTTGTAACTTGATTGTATTGGTCGAACAACCATTCTTTTTGTTGTGGAATCGTCAGTTCCGTGTTGTCCAACAGTAATGCGTCATCTGCTTTTTTTAATGGACTTACTTTTCGGTTCTGATCGATGTAGTCACGTTGTTTCACATTCTCTAAAATCTCATCAAAACTGGCTTCCTGTCCTTTGGCTTTCAATTCATCATAACGTCGTTGAGCACGGATTTCGGGAGTAGCCGTAACAAATATTTTCAGTTCGGCATCCGGAAATACTGTCGTACCGATATCGCGGCCATCCATGACAATCCCTTTTTCACGTCCCATTGCCTGTTGTTGTTTTACCATGGCGGAACGTACGAAATCCAAGGCGCTGATCGGACTTACTTTGGAGGAAACTTCCATTGTGCGAATTTTGTTCTCTACGTTCACATCATTTAAATAGGTATTCGGACGCCCGGTTTCCGGATCGATACGAAAAGAAATGTGAATGTCTTTCATCCGATGTTTGAGTTTCTCGGTATCGATTGCATCTCCGTTGAAAATACCGTTTTCTATACTGTAGAGGGTGACGGCACGATACATGGCTCCGCTATCAATATAAATATACCCTATTTCGCGAGCCAGATCCTTGGCCATTGTACTTTTACCACAAGAGGAAAAGCCATCGATTGCTATGGTAATCTTTTTCATCTTATTCATTATTATATTATAGTGTCATAGAGAGGTTGAACAATAAAGACGAGGTGCTAAGATGGTATTTAGCATAGGCAGCTCCTAATTTGAAACGTTTGATTTGCAGGCCGGCTCCTGCTGTAAAACCTGCCCAATGACTTGAGTCAGCTACTTTCATCTCGTTTGTCCGACGGAAATTATATCCTAACGAAACGTAAAAGTTATCAGTCGGCAAAAAGTCCATACCGATTACGGCATGATCAAAGAATTTGGAGTTTTTCCAATCGGTGAGATTATATAAAGTGGCGGAGATCCGGAAAGGGGCATGTGACAGGCGTTTGGTGATGCCCACTTGCACATCTACCGGTAATTTTTCGCGCTTATCTTCGAAAGCAACAATTTGTCCTCCCAAATTACGGGCTACCATAGAAAATGAGAAGTCGCTGTTTTGATGATAATAATTCAATCCTAAATCTACGCCGATGGCAAAGGAAGAGAATTTATCATAATTGGAATAGATCAGATTGGCTTTCACTCCTCCACTCCAATAATCGCTCAGGTCATAAGAGTAAATGCCGGAAAATGCCATGTCTTTGGCAGAAAAGGTGCCTGTTATTATGTTTTCACTGGTGGTTTCTTTCATCGTGCCATAATTCACGAATTGGGCTGTTACTGCCCAGGTAGAGCGGTCGCCGAGAACACGTGAAAAGGCGGCACTGGCTGCATTGACTCCCGCTATATATAAGGTATAATTCAAGTTGAGCGTTTTATCCGCTACACATGATAACAGGGCCGGATTGTGAACAGCCATTGTCAGATCGTCCTCGATGATTGAAATGTTTTCTCCACCTAAAGCGGCTGCATGTGAAGAAAAAGGTAGTTTGAGGAACTGGAACACGCTATTATCTTCCTGAGCCTGTGTCCGGACCCAAAAAAGTAGCAATAGTACTATGAATATATTCTTTTTTAACATTTTAGCAGAAAAAACTGTTCAAATATACTGTATTTCTCAAATATCTGCGTTATATTTGTGGCAGAAAAGCACGTGAGACTCAAAACACTGGGAAACACATCTGATTAAAAGAACGTATTATTAATATTTATATTATAATTTATGGAAGTTAAAAAATCACCCAAAGCAGACTTGGAAAGCAAAAAGTCTACATGGCTGCTTATCGGATACGTGGTTGTATTGGCTTTTATGTTCGTAGCGTTCGAATGGACCGAGAGAGACATAAAGATTGATACAAGCCAGGCTTTATCCGATTTAGTGTTTGAAGAGGAAATGGTTCCTATTACGGAACAAGAACAGAAAATTGAGGTTCCGCCTCCACCAGAGGTACCGGCAGCTGCCGAAATCTTGGATATCGTAGACGACGATGCCGATGTGGAAGAAACGATTATTGCATCAAGTGAGGAAGTAGGTCAGGCTGTTGAAGTAAAATATGTACCTGTACAGGTGGTTGAAGAAGAACCGGAAGAACAGGAAATCTTCGACGTTGTAGAGAAAATGCCTGAATTCCCGGGCGGAAACGCTGCTTTGATGTCTTATTTGGCTAAGAATATCAAATATCCTACAATTGCACAGGAAAATGGTACTCAAGGTCGTGTTATCGTGCAGTTCGTTGTAAACAAGGATGGTAGTATTGTAGATGCGAAGGTGGCACGTAGTGTTGACCCGTATCTGGATAAAGAGGCTCTCCGTGTGATCAACTCCATGCCGAAATGGAATCCGGGTATGCAGAGAAACAAGCCGGTACGCGTTAAGTATACGGTTCCTGTAATGTTCAGATTACAATAATTTTTATGTAACATACGAAAAAGGCTGCCGTAAAAGCAGCCTTTTTCATTAGTTCTTCTTCTGTTTTCTTTTAATCCAAATTTACTATGTTTACTGCATTCCAATTGCTTGATAAAATTAATACTCATGTTTCTGAATTACAGTTTACCCGTAGCCCGAAAGGGTTATATGCGCCGGTGGAGTATGTGCTGTCTTTAGGAGGGAAACGTATTCGCCCCGTGTTGATGCTGATGGGATATAATCTGTATAAGGAGGATGTCAGCCGCATTTATGGACCGGCAACGGGAATTGAGGTTTATCATAATTATACTTTGCTTCATGATGACTTGATGGATCGTGCCGATGTGCGTAGGGGGAAGGCAACCGTGCATAAGGTGTGGGATGACAACACGGCAATTTTGTCGGGAGATGCCATGTTGGTGCTTGCATATCAATATATGGCCGATTGTCCGTCGGAATACTTGAAACAGGTAATGGATATCTTTAGTCTCACTGCTCTTGAAATTTGTGAAGGGCAGCAGATGGATATGGAATTTGAACGGCGTAGCGACGTCAGAGAAGAGGAATATATTGAGATGATCCGGTTGAAAACGGCCGTTTTGTTGGCTGCCGGTTTAAAGATCGGTGCTATTTTGGGAGGAGCGTCTTCGGAAGATGCGGAAAAACTTTATGATTTTGGAGTGCAGATTGGTATTGCTTTTCAGTTACAGGATGATCTGTTGGATGTGTATGGCGATTCTGCCGTGTTTGGTAAGAAGATCGGTGGGGATATTCTTTGTAACAAGAAAACATATATGCTGATTAAGGCACTGGAACGTGCGGATAAAGCTCAACTTTCAGAACTGAATGATTGGCTTGCGGCAGAATCCTTTTCTCCGGAAGAGAAGATTGCGGCAGTCACTGCCCTTTATAATCAGATTGGCATAAAGGCTATCTGCGAAAATAAGATGCGGGAATATTACACCCGTGCTATGGAGAGCTTGGAGGCTGTTTCTGTGGCCGAAGAAAAAAAGAAAGAATTGAAGAGTCTGATGAAACATCTGATGTATCGGGAGATGTAAATAAAGAATTGCCGGATGCCTTATAGACGATTACCAAATACAGATCAAGCCCGGATACGAGCGCTGAAGGCAGCGGTTGGTAAGGGTGATGTGTACAATGTGAGCGAGTTGGCTATTACTTTGAAATCTTTGGCTGAAGCAAGGAACTTTCTTTCGAAGTTTGAAATTGCTCATAATTATTACGTTCAGTGCTATAATAATCAGGTAAAGGAGAGTCCGAGACATCAGGCGAATGTAAAAATGGCCCGTTTATATATTTCTCATTTTATTCAGGTTTTGAATCTGTCCGTGCTCCGTTCGGAAATTAAATCGGTTCACAAAAAACTTTATGATCTGCCGGTAGATAATGCTACGGTTCCGGATTTGGCATCTGAAGCGGCGATGGTAGATTGGGGAAAGAGAATTATAGAGGGGGAGAGGAGGAGAACTTCACAAGGTGGGGTGCCTATTTATAACCCTACTATTGCTAAAGTGAAAGTGCATTATGATATTTTTGTCGATAGTTATGAGAAACAAAGGGCATTGCAGGCATTGACCAACCGCAGTTTGGAGGAATTGTCTTCCATGCGTGCCCGTGCGGACGAGTTGATATTGGATATTTGGAACCAAGTGGAAGAAAAGTTCCAGAATGTATTTCCTAACGAAGCCCGCTTGGATAAATGTCGTGATTATGGACTCATTTATTATTATCGGACGGGAGAAAAACAATCGGAATAAATTAGATTAATTATGCTTGTCGATTCTCATTCACATCTTTTTCTGGAAGAGTTTGCAGATGATCTTCCTCAGGTTATGCAACGTGCCCGTGAGGCGGGTGTTACTCATATTTTTATGCCCAATATCGATAGTACCACGATTGAATCTTTGCTTTCGGTGTGTGCGGCTTACAAAGAATTTTGTTTCCCGATGATAGGATTGCACCCTACTTCTGTGAACAAAAATTATAAAAAGGAATTGGATATTGTTGCCGGACAGTTAGCATCCTCCAATGGATATGTGGCAATTGGTGAGATTGGCCTGGATCTCTATTGGGATAAGACCTTTTTGAGAGAACAGCTTTTGGCTTTTGAAAAACAGGTCGAATGGGCATTAGAGTATCATTTACCTATTGTAATTCATACCCGTGAGGCTTTTGATTATATATATAAGGTATTGCAGCCCTATAAAGAAACAGGGTTGACCGGGATTTTTCATAGTTTCACCGGCACTTCGGAAGAAGCTGCCAAACTGCTCGATTTCCCGGGTTTTATGATTGGGATAAATGGAGTGGTTACTTTTAAAAAATCTCAATTACCTGAAGTCTTAAAAGATGTACCATTGGCACATATTGTTTTAGAGACCGATTCTCCTTACCTGACTCCTGTGCCTAACCGTGGAAAAAGGAATGAAAGTGCCCGTTTGAAAGATACCTTAATTAAGGTTGCGGAAATTTATCGGGAGTCTCCGGAAGTGGTTGCTGAAGCCACCTCTGAAAACGCTTTAAAAGTGTTTGGAATGGGCAAATAAGTTTCTAAAGGTTTTAAAATATATTAATTTGGAGTGTTTCTTTAAGATAAAAAAGGGATAATGCTTTAGAAGAAGAAAAAAAAGGATACATTTGTAGCTGAAAACGCTCAAACCCGTTTAGGGAGAGATGCTCGAGTGGTTGAAGAGGCACGCCTGGAAAGCGTGTATACCCCTAAAGGGTATCACGAGTTCGAATCTCGTTCTCTCCGCAATAATGAAAGGATCCCCGTAATGCATACCGGCATTACGGGGATTTTTATTGCTCAATTGATATATTATCTGTTTATCCCGGATCAACGTAAAAACCTGAGGGATTTTCTTTT
>NZ_HF991034.1:0-4724 GCF_000432295.1 Bacteroides sp. CAG:189 | reverse complement strand
TCTTCCACCAGGCGGTGCATCAGATGGTACTCGCTTTGGATAGCCGTCAGCGGACAAATGGCGTGGGCCTTACGGATTGTTTCGGCACTGACCTCGCACATACCCCAGCGTTGCACTTTACCTTCCTTGATCAAGTCGGCAATGGTAGCCGCTACCTCCTCGGCCGGAGTGTTCGGGTCTGCACGGTGCTGGTAGAACATCGGCAGTGAATCGAGTCTCAATCGGTGAAGCGACTCCTCGCAATAGCGTCGGATGGTTGCCGGACGGCTGTCTTGACGACCGGTTCCTTTGCCGTCGATCACTTCATGTCCGAATTTGGTCGTCACGTTGATCCGCCCTTTGAACTCGGACAGCACTTCTCCTGCCAGATTCTCATTGGTCAACGGTCCATAAATGATAGCTGTGTCGAAGAGCGTTACACCACGCTCTACCGCCTCATGCAGCAGACGGATACACTGTTTTTTGTCGGGATGTTGGCTGCGGTTGTAGGTCATTCCCATCACGCCGAAACCGAGTGCCGACACCTCGAAGGCCGCTTTGCCCGTACCCAATACACGATGTTCCTTGATGCGGACAGCATCGGTATCGACATCTGATATGTCTGCTTGCCCCGTTTCCGAAGCGAATACTTCGCTCAATCCCGAAGGCATGGCCATTGCGGCTCCTGCCAATGCAGCCTTCTTGAGAAATCCACGACGGCTGATATCCATTTTATTGTTTTCTTCCATGATTCTATGTTTTTATGAATTATAACTTAATGAATGGAAAATGCCCCGTCCACTAAAAGGGCGTGCCCGTCCACGAAACTTGCCTGCGGTGAGCAAAGCCACAATACGGCGTCGGCTATCTCTTCCGGCTTACCGAGACGTCCGGCAGGAATATCGCGGACCAGTTCCTTTTCCAGATCAGGGTTACGCCGTATCAGTTCTTCGGCCATAGGTGTTCGGATCACACCCGGACAGACGGCATTGATACGAATCCCTTTTGCCGAGTAGTCGATGGCAGCCGTACGGGTCAGACCGATCACCGCATGCTTGCAAGCGAAATAGGCCGCTTGTCCGGGGAAGCCCGTAACACCGCCTTGAGACGAGGTATTGACAATAGCGCCACCACCTTGTTTCAGCATCTGGATGATTTCGTAACGCATACAGTTCCAGACACCTTTCAGATCGACAGCGTCCACGAAACTTGCCTGCGGTGAGCAAAGCCACAATACGGCGTTGGCTATCTCTTCCGGTTTACCGAGACGTCCGGCAGGAATATCTCGGACCAGTTCCTTTTCCAGATCGGGGTTACGCCGTATCAGTTCTTCGGCCATAGGTGTTCGGATCACACCCGGACAGACGGCATTGATACGAATCCCTTTTGCCGAGTAGTCGATGGCAGCCGTACGGGTCAGACCGATCACCGCATGCTTGCAAGCGATATAGGCCGCTTGTCCGGGGAAGCCCGTAACACCGCCTTGAGACGAGGTATTGACAATGGCACCACCGCCTTGTTTCAGCATCTGGATAATCTCGTAACGCATACAGTTCCATACACCTTTCAGATCGACGGTTACCGTGCGGTCGAACTCCTCGTCGGTAATCTCGGCCATCGGTCGTTGCGGTGTCTGTATCCCGGCATTGTTCAATGCAGCGTCCAGTCTGCCGTAAGTCGCAACGATCCAGTCGATCATCTCCTTTACAGCCCGTGTGACTACCGTGCGGTCGAACTCCTCGTCGGTAATCTCGGCCATCGGCCGTTGCGGGGTCTGTATCCCAGCATTGTTCAATGCAGCGTCCAGCCTGCCGTAAGTCGCAACGATCCAGTCAATCATCTCCTTTACAGCCCGTGTATCGGACACGTCGCAGCGATATGCCACGGCTTTATACCCTTCTGAAACCAACTTCCCGGCTTGTTCTTTCGGTTCATTGATGTCCACCAATACTACGGTTGCACCCGCTTTTGCAAATGCTTCTGCCGAGGCCTGCCCGATACCTGCCGCTGCCCCCGTTACCATTGTCACTTTTTCATTCATTGTTTCCATGATTCTTTTGCTTTAATGTTCTGATGCAAAGTTACGAAGAGAGCCCCGCAACAACTTTGCTGCGAGGCTCAAATCCTTTTGTTATGAAGTTCACTTTGTTAAAGTAATGTTTTACAAAGATGTTTCAAGTATTTCGTAAATGTCCTTTTCCGTAAGCGGAGCAAAAATGGAAGGATTATCGAGTCCTTCATTTGTCGCGATGTGTGCGGCAATCTCTTTCAGACGGCTTTCGTCGATGCCCACTTCACGCAGAGTCATCGGCATGCGCATCGTGTTCCTGAAGAAATCGTAAGTCTTGTCAATCGTCTGTTCCGCAATCTCGTAAGGTGGCAGTTCAGCGGAGATACCGTAAATATCCACACCGAACTTCACGAAACGTTCCAGCGTGCGGTCGTTCAGGATGTGTCGCATCCATCTCGGTGTGATGATGGCAAGCCCTTCACCGTGCGTGATGTCGTAGTAGGCCGATAACGCATGCTCGATGCCGTGCATGGGCCATCCCGACATGCCTGCCCCCAGATTGAGCAACCCGTTGCAACCGAAAGTGCAGGCAAGCATGATTTCGGCGCGGGCTTCGTAGTCGTCGGGATGATCCAAAGCGACAGGACCGAACTTCATCAGGGTTTTGATCAGCGTTTCGCAGAAACCGTCGGCAACCGAGTTAGACGGATTGACAAAGAACTGTTCCATCGCGTGGTTGATGGCATCGGCCACACCGGCCGCAGTATGTTTGGCATTGACCGTTTCGGTATAGGCAGGGTCAAGCAGAGAGCAGACAGGATAAAGAAGCGGGTCCACATATCCGATCTTGTCGTTGGTCTCTGTCCGGGAAATAACACCGCCGCAATCATATTCACTGCCGGTAGCGGCAAGCGTCATGACATCGACAATGGGAAGAGCATCCTCTGCTTTTACCTTATACGAAATTAAGTCCCAAGGGTCACCATCATATCGGGCGGCTGCGGCAATCGCCTTACAGCAGTCGAGGACTGAACCTCCACCTACGGATAAGATAACATCAATCTGTTTCTCCTTGCATATTCTCTGTCCGTCGAGTACGCTCGGATTGTATTTGGGGTTGGGTTCGATACCACCCAATTCGTGGATTTCAAAATTCTTGAGCAGTTCCTTCACCTTGTCGTAAAGCCCAAGGCGTTTGATGCTTCCCCCGCCGTATGCAAGAAGGACTTTATTTCCGATGGGGCGCATCACTTCGGGCAGTCTGTCGATAATACCTTTCCCGAAAATCAAACGGGTCGGGGTATGATATTCGAAATTTTCCATATCTGTCGTTTTTAGAGTTTTTCAATAATCTGCTTCGACCATCCGGCGACGTTTGCCGTACCGCCGTTGAACAGTCGGCCTTCTTTCCATTCAATTTTGGGATAGAGTTCCTTGAGTTGTTTCACGCTACCCGTGATTGAACTGCCACCCGATGTGGCAAAAGGAATAACGGTTTTACCCGCGAAATCATATTTCTCAAGAAAGGTATTGACCGGACGCGGACACAAGTCCCACCATATCGGATAACCGAGGAACACCACGTCGTAATCTTTCAGGTCAATCGTTTCTCCGCCCAGCGCAGGACGTGATTTTTCGTCTGCCATCTCCACCGAACTGCGGCTCGCCTTGTCGTTCCAGTCGAGGTCTGCCGAAGTGTAGGCCGTAGCCGGAGTAATCCGGTGAAGTTTACCGCCAGTCTCTTTTGCGATAGCGGTTGCCACTTTCTCTGTGGTCCCCGTGCAGGAGAAATAGGCTACAAGGATTCTCTTGTCGGATTGCCTGTCGGTATCCGCTGTCTGTTTTTGTGCTTTCGACGAGCAACTGAATGTCTCTTTTGCGATAGCGGTTGCCACTTTCTCTGTGGTCCCCGTACAGGAGAAATAGGCTACAAGGATTTTCTTGTCGGACGGCCTGTCGGTATCTGCTGTTTGTTTTTGTGCTTTCGACGGGTTACTGAAAGTAAGTAGGCTCATAAGTATCAATACTATCTGTTTCATGTCATTTTAATTTAGAATATTCTTCATCACCGACAGGTTCCAGCCATTCGGTACTGTTGTTCTCACCGGGCACTTCGATGGCTAAATGCGAGAACCAGCTGTCGGGAGCAGCCCCGTGCCAATGTTTCACGCCTGCCGGAATATTGATGGCATCCCCGGGACGCAGTTCCACCGGCTCTTTGCCCCACTCCTGATAGTAGCCGCGACCGCCCACGCATACGAGTGTCTGACCGCCGCCTTTCGTTGCCTTGTGCACATGCCAGTTGTTGCGGCAGCCCGGTTCGAAGGTCACATTTACCACGGGGACTCCGTCCGTTACTACGGGAGCCGTGTAACTTTGACCGATGAAATACTTGGCGTAGGCATCGTTGGGGTTCCCCACGGGGAAAATGATGGTTTGCGCGTACGCTTCGAGCGAACCTGCCGCTACGCTGTCGGCATTGCCATCGGTCCAAACTTCTTTTGCCATACGGAAAGCCGCCCACGCTTTCGGCCAGCCCGCGTAGAATGCGGCATGGGTGAGTATTTCGGCTATCTCGGTTCGGGTCACTCCGTTCTTCTTCGCCGATTCGAGATGGTACTTGAACGAGGAATCGGTCAGTCCCTGTGACATCAGGGCCACCACGGTTACTATGGAACGGTCGCGGAGCGAAAGCAGATCGTTCCGGCTCCACACTTCCCCGAAAAGAATATCA
>NZ_HF991033.1:0-20465 GCF_000432295.1 Bacteroides sp. CAG:189 | reverse complement strand
AATCCGTGAAAAAGACATCCCCAACAGAAAAGAACATAGCCGGTAGCGTGAAACCGGGCAAACCATCGGCAAGGAAGTATGTTTTTATCTGTTTGGTCAAACGTGTTTGGTCGGATGGATAAAATCATTCTTCCCGGTTTGTCTGCCGTGAGTGACGGCTTGTTCCATTTATGGAATGTGCGGTCATACACGGCTTTCCGCTTCCGGCTCAAAAGGACAACGAAAAAAGAAAAATCGTCAAAACCCCGTAAAAGCACCTCTTTGGCATAAGCACAAAAGAAAGGGGCCTTGTCTCATCAGTCTAAACTATTGTTTAGGCGTGAGGCAAAGCCCTTTTCTCCGCTTATGCGGCAGTCGGCACACGTTCGTTCAAAATCTTTTTGGGCGATGGTGTGCTGACGGATAAAATCGCTTTTACGGAAAAACTTGTGTGAGAAGAAAAAATCAGGAGATTCATTTCTAAATCTCCCGTTTTATTGTTACTTTTGCATACGAAGAGTTCTTTGAAGGTTACGCAACGCACAGAAGAATAATGCAGTAGATAACTAACTAATTCGTAACCTATTACTATTATGAGCGATTACCCAATGCTCATTTCCAATAAATTACACTCTTTTCGTAACTTCGAACTGCAAATATACTTCTTTTCAAGACTCGTCAAAGCATTTTGCTTCGTTCTTCACCTTTTTTGGATAAAAAATTCAAATAAGCAATAACTTTTTATCTCATTTCCACTATATTAGAATGATAAATGTATATCTTTGCAGGAATTTTGAAAGAAAATATAGATAAAACAATTTTTATGATTAACCCAATTGTTAAGACAATCGAGTTAGGAGATGGCAGAACCATCACGCTCGAGACGGGAAAGTTGGCAAAACAGGCAGACGGTTCTGTAATGCTTCGCATGGGAAACACCATGTTGCTTGCTACTGTTTGTGCCGCTAAAGATGCAGTTCCCGGAACAGATTTTATGCCGCTTCAGGTAGAGTACAAAGAGAAATTTTCAGCATTCGGCCGTTTTCCCGGTGGCTTTACCAAAAGAGAAGGAAGAGCTTCTGATTACGAAATCCTTACCTGCCGTTTGGTAGACCGTGCTCTCCGCCCTTTATTCCCCGATAATTATCACGCAGAAGTTTACGTAAATATTATCCTGTTCTCTGCCGATGGTGTCGATATGCCTGATGCATTGGCAGGGCTTGCCGCTTCGGCCGCACTCGCTGTTTCAGATATTCCATTCAACGGACCTATCTCAGAAGTACGTGTAGCACGTATTGACGGTAATTATGTGATCAACCCTACTTTCGATCAACTCGAAAAGGCCGATATGGATATCATGGTTGCCGCTACCTATGAAAATATCATGATGGTAGAAGGTGAAATGCACGAAGTATCAGAAGCAGAATTACTGGAAGCAATGAAAGTTGCCCACGAAGCAATCAAAGGCCACTGTAAAGCTCAGATAGAGTTGGCTCAAGAGGTTGGTAAAACAGTGAAACGCGAATACAATCACGAAGTTAATGACGAGGATCTTCGTAAAGCCGTTCGCGAAGCTTGCTATGAGAAATCATATGCCATCGCTGCTTCCGGAAACAGAAACAAGCACGAACGTCAAGATGCTTTCGATGCGATCCGCGATGAATTCAAAGCACAATTCACAGAAGAAGAACTGGCAGAAAAAGGAGCTTTGATCGATCGTTATTACCATGATGTAGAAAAAGAGGCGATGCGTCGTTGTATTCTCGACGAAGGCAAACGCCTTGACGGACGTAAGACAAACGAAATTCGTCCTATCTGGTGTGAAGTCGATTATCTGCCGGGACCTCACGGTTCTGCTATCTTCACCCGTGGTGAAACTCAATCACTGACTTCTGTGACATTAGGCACCAAACTGGATGAAAAAATCATAGACGATGTATTGGTTCACGGAAAAGAACGTTTCCTGTTGCACTATAATTTCCCTCCGTTCTCAACAGGTGAAGCAAAAGCACAGCGTGGTGTAGGACGTCGTGAAATAGGTCACGGACATTTAGCATGGCGTGCCCTGAAAGGAATGATCCCTGAAAACTATCCGTACGTAGTTCGTGTAGTTTCCGATATTCTCGAATCAAACGGTTCTTCTTCTATGGCTACCGTATGTGCCGGAACACTGGCATTGATGGATGCCGGTGTGAAGATCAAAAAACCGGTATCCGGTATTGCCATGGGATTAATCAAGAATGCCGGTGAAGACAAATACGCAGTACTTTCGGATATCTTAGGTGACGAGGACCACTTGGGAGATATGGACTTCAAAGTTACCGGAACCAAAGACGGTATCACTGCTACCCAAATGGATATCAAAGTAGACGGTTTGTCATTTGACATTCTCGAACGCGCATTGGAACAAGCAAAAGAAGGCCGTATGCACATCCTCGGCAAGATACATGAAACCATTGAAGAGCCACGTACCGAACTGAAAGACCATGCTCCACGTATCGAGACCATGACTATTCCGAAAGAATTCATCGGAGCCATCATCGGCCCGGGCGGAAAGATTATTCAGGGAATGCAAGAGGATACCGGTGCTACTATCACCATCGAAGAGGTAGACGGTGTAGGCCGTATCGAGATTGCAGGCACCAACAAAAAATCTATTGACGACGCAATGCGTATGATCAAAGGTATTGTTGCCGTACCGGAAGTCGGAGAAGTATATAAAGGTAAAGTACGTTCGATCATGCCTTACGGTGCATTCGTTGAATTCCTGCCGGGCAAAGATGGTTTGTTGCATATCTCTGAAATCGACTGGAAACGTCTGGAAACAGTAGAAGAAGCCGGTATCAAAGAGGGAGACGAAATCGATGTAAAATTGATGGATATCGATCCTAAGACAGGAAAATTCAAACTATCAAGAAAAGTATTACTTCCGAAACCGGAAAAGAAATAAGCAGAATACAATTCTTATATTTATAGATAGATGGCTGAATCACAACAGATTCAGCCATTTTCTTTCCAATTAATTTGTTTTTCTCAAAAAGAATACGTTGCTTTGTTATAAGAAAAAGAAAAAAACCTTTAAAACCAGTTAATGTCTCAGAGCAACCATCTTCATACCATGGATACTTTCACCCGGTTCTTTCAAGAGAACCAGGCCAAGTTTCTATCATTCGCTTATTCCTATATCAGAAATAAGACAGAGGCCGAAGATATACTGATGGAATCAATGATTGCTCTTTGGGAGAACCGCGATAAATGGGAAAATGATTCCAATCTACAAGCGCTATTACTAACCATTATCAAAAACAGGGCCTTAAACTATCTCGCACACGAACAAGTACGTCTGCGTGCGGAAGACGACATCAACACCCACCGGCAAAGAGAACTGAACTTACGCATATCTACCCTTGAAGCCTGCGAACCGGATACGATCTTCAACACAGAGATCCAACATATAGTCCGCAAAGCACTCACCAAAATGCCGGAACAAAGCCGGGATATATTCATATTGAGCCGCTATCAAAACACCCCTAACAAAATGATAGCTGAAAAACTCGGCATCTCCATCAAAAGTGTAGAGTTCCATATCACCAAAGCCCTAAAAATACTACGTACCGAACTAAAAGATTACCTGATCTCTATTCTTTTTTAAAAAAAGATTCTTTTTCCGTTAGGGTAACCTTAGGGTAACCTGTTATTATTATAGAAGGGGGAAGAAAGACCTCTCCCTATAATAACAGAAACAAAAAACCTTATGAACCAAGATCTATTATATAAGTATTTTAAAGGGAATGCCAATATCGAAGAAGAAAAGCAAATCCTTGATTGGGTAGACGCCTCCGATGAAAACAGAAAAGCGTTTCAAAAAGAACGTATGCTTTATGACATCGCCCTCTTCTCCGAAGAAAAACAATCCGAGCGTCTCAAAAGAAAAACCCGCATCCTGCCAATACTGCAATGGACAGCCCGTATTGCCGCAGTAATGATAATCTTATTCGGCAGCGGCCTTCTGTTCAAAGATTACCGGTATAATAAATCCGCCCAACTGCAAACAGTTGCAGTGCCCGCAGGGCAACGCGCACAAATCACACTGGCAGACGGAACCAAGGTATGGTTGAACTCTCAATCGACCCTGACTTATGCCAGTAACTTCGGACGCCAGGAAAGAAACGTCCTGCTGGACGGAGAAGCCTATTTTGAAGTTAGCAAGAACGAAAAGATTCCTTTTTTCGTCAATACCGAAACGAATAAAGTACGTGTGGTAGGCACCAGTTTTAATGTATGTGCCTACAACGGAAGCAACGAATTTGAAACGACCCTCGTAAAGGGTATAGTCGACATCTATACCTTGAAAGGGGAAAAACCGATCACCCGCCTGGAAAAAGGAGAATTTTTCGGTTTATATAACGGAAAAGCACAAAAGAAAATCCTTCCTTCTTACGACTATCTGAGATGGAAAGAGGGCCTGTACTGTTTCGACGACTCCCCTCTGAGCTGCATGTTCTCTAAATTGGAAAAATACTATAATGTAAAGATTACCGTCAATAATCCGAAATTATTAGATTACCATTGTACCGGCAAATTTAAAGAGCAAGACGGCATCGAACATATCCTCCGAGTGATTCAAAAAGATCATAAATTCACTTATCACATCAACGAAGAAAGAGATAGCATAGCCATAGAATAGGAAAAAAAGAGCTCAATAAAACCTTTAATTTAGTACTAACCCTTTAAAAACCAGAATGCACATGAAGTTATAAAAAATCCATTTATCCTCTAAAAAAGAGAATCGGAAAGTACCCCCATACTTTCCGATTCGAAACAGTCAAAAATCGACCTTAATCAATTTATTAACTTAACACATTACAAAGATATGAGAAAAATTTCTTTGAAAGGGCATTTATGCCCAAAAAGTTTAGCATTCAAGCAAATATTACTTACTATGAAGATTACTATTTTCTTTCTTTTGTTCGTAACATTCCAGGTCTACAGCGAAAACGGGTACTCGCAAAGCGCCAAAATCAGTATCCCCCGCTCAAGCTTGACGGTAAGTGAGTTACTATCCAAAATAGAATCACAGACCGATTATCTGTTTGTTTACAATAAACAGAATGTGGATACCAAACGCACCGTAACTGTCGATGCAGAGAATAAAGCCGTATCAGAAATACTGGATGAAGCGTTCGAAGGCACAGGTATCCATTATGTCATGGAAGGACACAACATTGTTCTTACCAGAAATAACGAAGATACAGCATCCGTACAACAAAACAAGCTTGCTATCAAAGGAATAGTAACCGATACAAAAGGCGAACCGATAATCGGCGCCAACATTTTGGAGAAAGGCACCACCAACGGTACAATCACCGATATAGATGGCAATTTCAGCCTGAACGTTCCTGCCGACGCCATTCTGGTGGTCACCTATGTAGGCTATCAGCCACAAACAATCAGTGTAAACGGGTTGAGGAATTTCAACATAAAGCTGGAAGAAGAAGCGCTCACCCTCGAAACCGTAGTAGTTACGGCAATGGGTATCAAGAAAAAAGAAGCTTCTTTGACTTACTCTACCCAGCAGCTCGGCGGCGATGAACTTACACGGGCCAAAGATCCGAACATGATCAATGCCCTGGCTGGAAAAACAGCCGGTGTACAGATCACCAAAAGTGCCGCCGGTTTGGGTGGATCGGCAAAAGTGGCCATCCGTGGTGCCCGTTCGGCTTTCGCTACCGGCAACAACCAGCCGTTGTATGTCATTGACGGTGTACCCATGCTGAACAACAGTACGGAATCGACTTCTACCGTAATGGGTGGCGAGAACGACGGTGTAAACCGGGATGCCGGTGACGGTATTTCCAATCTGAACCCGGACGACATCGAAAGTATGAATATACTAAAAGGAGCCTCCGCAGCTGCCCTCTACGGCTCACAAGCTGCCAATGGCGTTATTCTGATAACGACCAAAAAAGGAAAAGCCGGTATGCAACGTATTACTTATTCTTCCAATCTGACCGTAGATCATGCCATCAGCCTGCCCGAATTTCAAAATTCTTACGGACGCCTGGAAAACGGGACAAGCAGTTGGGGCAACCAAGCGTCTCTCACCGATTATGATAATGCCGGAAATTTCTTTAACAACGGCATCACTGCTATGAATTCCGTATCCATCATGACGGGAAACGAAAAGATGCAGACCTATTTTTCTTATGCGAACACTACCGCCAAAGGTATCATCGATTCCAACAAATTGCAAAAACACAATCTTACTTTGCGCGAAACGGCAAACTTCTTCAACGAACGTTTGAAACTGGATGGAAATGCCAATCTGATGACGCAAACCATCAAGAACAGCCCGTCATCCGGCGGTTATTACCTCAACCCATTGGTAAATGTATACGGTTTCCCCCGTGGTATGGATATGGCTCCCTACCGGGACAACTTCGAGACATACGACACCGACCGTAACATGAATCTCCAAAACTGGTATGTCACCAATGAAGACGGTACTATCAGCGAATGGGATCAGAATCCTTACTGGATTAAAAACCGGGTTACAAACAACAATAAACGCTATCGTGCCATGGCTGCCCTGACCGCAAGTGTGGAAGCTACGGAATGGCTGACCATCCAAGCCCGTGGTAATGTAGACTACGTAAGCGATAAATTTGAAAACAAAATGTATGCATCCACCTCACCGAATATTGCAGGAACATACGAAGGTAAAATGAACGGACGCTATGTGTGGTCGGACAACCAACAGTTGCTGCTCTACGGAGATGCAATGGCCATGTTCAACAAGACATTCGACAAGTTCTCCATAAACGGTGCAATCGGTGCAAGTATCAACGTCAGCACAGTCAACTCATTGATGATAGACTCCAAGACGGCTTCTCTATACCGTCCGAACGTATTTACCGTAGCCAATGTCGTGACCTCTTCAAAGGCGGGCATAACGCAAGAGATCGATTCCAGAAGAATGACCCAATCGGTATTTGCAACCGCCCAGTTGGGTTGGGACGAAGCAATCTATATGGACATTACTGCCCGTAACGATTGGTCTTCCACTTTAGCACATACCAACAGCATGAACTCCGGATTCTTCTATCCGTCAGTAGGGCTTACCTGGATTTTATCCAAAAGTCTGAGAATGCCGGATTGGATCTCTTTCAGTAAAATCCGAGGTTCATGGGCACAGGTAGGTAACGACCTTCCGATCGGAATCACCAATCCGGCCGATATCATTCAGGCAGGAGGTACCATCCAAGTCAATGATACCGAGCAGCGTGGCGACTTAAAACCGGAAATAAGCAATTCCATCGAGTTCGGAACAGAATGGCGCTTCTTCAGCAGTCGCCTGGGTATCGACTTCACCTGGTATCAGACAGACACGAAGAACCAATTGTTGAGAATGCCCAACCCGGCCGGTTCGCTTTTTGCATACCGCTATGTCAATGCCGGAAAAATCCGGAACAAAGGTTTCGAACTGACAGTCGATGCCACACCTCTTATGAATGATAATTTCCGTTGGAAAACCGCTATCAATGTATCGGCCAATCGCAATGAAGTGATCTCCCTTCATCCCGATTATACCCAATTCAGTTATGGACAGGAAGGTTTCTCCATGGCTTACCAAATGCGCATCAAGGAAGGCGGCAAGCTGGGTGACATCTATGGAAACGCATTTGCCCGCAATGCAGACGGTACCATTCAAACCAATGCCGATGGCACTCCAATCGGGAAAACCGGTAACCAAGACCTTTTGGGTAACAGTAACCCGGACTGCATGCTGGGATGGAGCAATACCTTTACTTACAAAGGATTCAGCCTTTACTTCCTGATCGATGCCCGTATCGGAGGGGATGTTATGTCACTCACGCAGGCCGATCTCGATTCGCGCGGGGTAACTAAGGAAACAGCAGAAGCCCGTGATCGCGGCTACGTAGAATATCAAGGCCAGAGATTCGAGAACGTCAAAGGATTCTACGGTACAACAGGTGGTCGTAACGGTATTTCCGAATACTATATGTATGATGCAACCAATATCCGTTTACGCGAATTATCGCTCGGCTATTCGTTTCCGCAGTCATTATTGGCAAAGACAAAAGTATTTAAAGGCATCGATCTCTCATTGGTAGCCCGCAACTTGTTCTTCTTCTACAAAGATGCACCGTTCGACCCGGATGCCACCCTGTCGGTAGGAAACAACAATCAAGGCATCGATGTCTTTGGTATGCCCACCACCCGTAACATCGGTTTCAACGTGAAATTTACATTTTAACCCTTTATCCACAGATCATTATGAAAAGATATAAATATATTGCAGCATTACTCATAGGAAGTTTGATCGGTTTTTCCGGATGTACCGATAATTTCGAATCGGACAATGAAATAAAAGGCGCCTTCAATGACGAAGTAAAAGAGTACGATTATCAAAAATACACAATGCCTCTCGAAATCATTCAATCCGGTATTTACTTTCAGTATAACTGGGGCGACGGAATCAATTGGCCCTGGCAGATCACTCAGGCTCTTCAGCACGATATGTTCTCCGGTTATTTCCATGATCAGGTTTCGAAGTTCAATGACAAAAATTCTGTATATAAAATCAATACCGGATGGACGAATGCAGCCTGGAATTATACTTATAAATACATATTTCCCGTAGCCCACTCTTCCGAGCTGAACAGTGAAGGCGTAGAACAAGCCATTCACTATTATGGATTGACCCAAATTCTGAAAGTCGAGCTTATGCACCGCATCTCGGACACTTACGGCCCTGTAGTGTACAGCAAATTCGGAAACGGTGAAGTCAATTCCGTAGATACACAGCAAGAAGCGTATGCCGCTTTCTTCAGTGACCTTGACAAGGGAATCGATGCTATGGACAAATATCTGAAAAACGGAGGTGATGACCTTTCACTCAACGCCAACGACATGCTGAATGCCAAAAGCATAAAAGACTGGATCAAGTTCGCTAATTCCCTGCGTCTCCGCCTGGCCATGCGTATATCCAACGTAGATAAAACAAATGCCGAAATCCAAGCAAAGAAAGCATTGGCAAATCCATACGGAGTACTTGAAGCCGCCAATGAAATCATCCAAGTTTCCGGACATGGCTATACCAATCCGCTCATCGCGATCGGCGGCTGGGGCGAAGCGTATATGGGTGCTACCATGGCCTCCGTGCTCAATGGTTACGAAGACCCCCGCCGGGAAAAATGGTATAACAAGGCAACTTTAAAAGGATATGAAAATGAATGGTTAGGAATACCGCAAGGCGTATTCATGCAAGAGGGCGATCCTAATTATTACGGTGGATATTCAGCTCTCAATACGGCCGGCGGCGAAACGACTCCGGCTATTCTGATGACAGCTGCCGAAGTCTGGTTTCTCCGTGCAGAAGCCGCTTTACGTGGGTTCAGCAACGAAACTCCCAAAACCTGTTATGAAACAGGTATAAAAACTTCATTTACCCAATGGGGTGTGGGTGATGCAACCAACTATTTGGCAAGCGATAAAAAACCGTCGGACTATAAAGAAATGGTTCCTGCCAGTGGTGGAAAAGATATGAAAGCTCTTATCACCATCTCCCCTAAATGGAATGATACTGCCGGAAAAGAAGGACAATTAGAGCAAATCATTACTCAGAAATGGCTGGCTTGCTGGCCCGAAAGTTACGAAGCATGGAGTGAACAACGCCGTACCGGTTATCCTAAACTATTTAAGGTACAAACAAACAACAGTGGCGGCACCATCGATACGAATGATATGATACGCCGTCTGCCTTTCTCTACGGATGACGCAGATAAAGATCCCGTACAATACGATCTCCTAAAGAAAGCTCTCGGAGGTCCGGATCATGGCGGTACCCGTTTATGGTGGGATGCAGGCAAAAATAACTTCTAAAAAGCCCAAACATAAAGACTTTGATTAATGGTGTTTTCTCCGTATTAGTTTAGTGTTGTAAGGAGAAGATTGGAAGGAGTAAGATCGTGAGATTTTACTCCTTCGTATTTTAAGACTGCCGGCAACTTATTTTCATAAAAATCAGAATCCAAACGCTTGAAAGATTCGAAGCAAATCACTCTTATAACCGCAATGTTGCAGCAAGAGCAACTCGATTTTTAAAACCTTCCCGAACATCTCACAAATAAAAAAATCGATATCCCCATCATTGATTCAATGAATTTACAAGTTTCTCGTTGATAGCCTTCAACTTCTTCCCGTCCAGCTTAATAACCTTCCTGTCATAAGTCATCAACCCGTTCACCTCTACTTCCACATCAGTAGTCTGTGTATAAACGGCTGCACTGAACCCGCGTGCAATCAAGTCATACAGTTGATTGGCATATTTAATGTATTCATTCGTCACGTCTTCCGATGAATTAAACTGAACATAGCCCCAGTTACGGTTCGGTTCCCAGATATGATCTTTCACAACCCATCCTATACCGCCATATTCACCCAATACATTGGCCCGTTGCCCGTCATAGAGATACATGTCAGGAGCCGGATAATTATGCAGATCGAGCATATCGCCACAAGTATAATGATTACCGCCACTCGCAGGATTCACCAGACGGGTAGGATCATACCGCTTCGTCCACTCGGCGATTTCCGGTGTTTTAAACTGCCCCCATGCTTCATTAAACGGCACCCATGTACCGATACAGGGATACGAATACAGACAATCCATGATCTCTTTCCATTCTTTGCGGTAACAAGCCTCCGACTCTGCCGAACGCTTATTCTCCGTACCATCAAAATATCTGCGATTCTGCCATTCGGGGCCACGATCACCACTCGGCATGTCCTGCCATACAATAATGCCCAAACGGTCACAATGGGTGTACCAGCGTGCCGGCTCCACCTTGATGTGTTTACGGATCATATTATAACCGAAATCCTTGGTTTTCTGAATGTCATACAGTAAAGCCTCATCGGCAGGCGCCGTATACAGACCATCCGGCCACCAGCCCTGATCGAGGGGACCAAACTGGAATAAAGGTGCATTGTTCAATTCCAGACGAACAATCCCGTTGGCATCACGTCCGGTAGAGAATTTACGCATGGCAGCATAACTATCCACCTCGTCCACAGTCTTCCCTCCATTCTTCAATGCCACTTTCAGCGTGTAGAGGAAAGGAGAAGAAGGGCTCCACAATTTCATGTCGGCAGGCATGGCAATATCCACCGTTTCTCCATTCACACTTTTTCCGGTAGCCACCAGACGAGTTCCGTCGAATACATTCACTTCCAGCAAATCCGAAGCATCGATTTTATTCGTCAAGACTTTCACAGATAACTGATTCCTGTCAATATCGGGTGTAATACGCAAATTGGTGATATAATGACCGGCCACGGGTTCCAGCCACACTGTCTGCCATATTCCGGTGACCGGTGTATACCAAATACCTTCCGGGCGGTTTACCTGTTTTCCACGAGGCTGATAGCCGTCATCCGTCGGATCCCATACCTTTACAACCAGCTTGTTATCACCCTTACGGTTCATCGCTGCCGTTATGTCGAAAGAAAACGGAGTAAAACCTCCGGTATGGCTACCAACCTTCACATCATTTACCCACACATCTGTTTTCCAATCTACAGCACCAAAATGCAACAGTACCCTCTTTTCTTTCCATGCCTGCGGCACACTGAATGTACGCCGATACCAGAGCTCTCTCTTTGCGCCTACCGTTTTTCCTACTCCCGAAAGAGAAGATTCTACCGCAAAAGGAACCAGAATCTGTCCGTCAAAGCTGGTAGGTATCCCCGGTTTACCGACTTCCGTAATTGCATAATCCCACAAACCGTTCAGATTTTTCCAGTCATCGCGAACCATTATCGGCCGAGGATATTCCGGTAACACTTCAGCTATATTTATCTCATCGGCCCACTTTGTTTTAATACGGTCTCCAGCCGGTTTCCACTGAGCAAAAGATACGGACACAAAAGAGATTAATAAAAAAGAGAAAAATAAAAGTTTCTTCATCGTGCTATGTTTTTAGTTTTAAATTTGCACAAAAATAGCCCGAAGTTCTCTTTCTGAATACAAGATTTAAGCCATTTAATAGTTCTATTATGCCAAATGAGGGTTTATAAGGAGAAATTAGAATCAAAATACAAAATTAAGGAGAGCAGTCCCATATATTCCTCCCGACAAAGCACATACCTTCCTGTTGTTGATAAATATATATTTTCAGAAGCAGAACATCCCCATGTTCTCAAGTAAAACATCCCCATGTTTTGAAATAGAACATCCCCATGTTGTACACCACAACATCCGGATGTTTTCATGCATCATCTACTATCCTAATGTCAAGTATACTCTATCATCAACAACTCATTACCATAGTGCTCGACCATAGTATAAGTATATCATGGTTATTGTGAAAGTTATATCGTGATTTATCCTTTCCGGCAAAAACAGTCCACCAGATGGTCATTGATAAACCCCGAAGCCTGCAAATGAGCGTAGCAAATGGTCGTCCCGAAGAATTTGAATCCCCTTTTTTTCATATCCTTGCTCATAGCATCGGATTCGGGAGACGATACCGGAATCTCACTCAATGAACGAAAAGTATTGATAATCGGTTTCCTGTCGGGAAAGAATGGCAATGTATATTCATAAAAGCTACCGAACTCTTTTTGCAGACCGAGAAACAGCCTTGCATTGGTGATGGTCGACTTGATTTTCAGACGGTTTTTCACAATGCCGTCAAACTGCATCAACCGCTCTACATCTTCATCGGTCATTTGTGCCACCAACCCGGCATCAAAATTACAAAAAGCCTTGCGATATCCCTCCCGTTTCCTAAGGATCGTTATCCAGCTCAATCCGGCTTGCGCACCCTCCAATACAAGAAACTCAAACAGCGTCTTGTCGTCGGTCACCAATTTCCCCCACTCTTGATCATGGTATTTCACATACAGTTCGTCAGTTCCGCACCAACCGCAACGTCCGTTTATTATATCTTGCATAATCATAACATTTATAATACGTTTCAAAGATAATGGATTCACCGCAGCACACCAAATGCTCAACAAACTATTCTACTCATAAACAGCAACCGGCAATTCTCCCCGCAAAGCTCCCAATGCGTTCTGTGCCAAAGCCTCCAACTCATCCTCACCCGGATATACATGCACCGGTGCCAGAAAAGAGATGCGTGCCGTGAGGCGGGAAACTACATACTCGGAATGGGTAATTCCGCCAGTCAACAGGATAGCGTCGATTTTGCCGTAAAGGGTAACAGCCGCCGCACCGATACCTTTGGCTACCTGATAGATCATGGCATTCAATATCAGTTCGGCTTTTTGATCTCCCTTTTCGATAGAAGCCACGATAGCGGGAATATCGGTCGTACCCAAATGGGCTGTCAGCCCGGCACGACCGGAAATGCGTTTCTTTAATTCATCCTTTGTGAAACGCCCGCTATAACAAAGGTCGATCAATGGTCCTGCCGGAAGCGTGCCGGCACGTTCGGGTGAGAATGGCCCCTCACCGTCGAGCGCATTATTCACATCGATGGCACGGCCATGTTCATGCGCACCGATGGAAATTCCACCGCCAAGATGGCAAATCACCAGGTTCAGATCTTCGTATCTCGTATGATGCTCACGGGCATACCGACGAGCAATCGCCCGTTGATTCAACGCATGCCAGATGGTGATGCGCGGCATCAGAGGAGAGCCTGTAATGTGAGGAATCTCATCCATCTCGTCCACTACACCGGGATCTGCTATAAAGGCACGGCAACCGGGAAGCATGGAAGCCAACTCATCAGCTATGAGACACCCCAAGTTACAGGCATGCGTACGCATGGCATGAAGCGTATCCTGCCGCATGGCCTCATTCACCTCGTACACCCCGCCGGGAATAGGTTTCACCAAACCGCCACGACCGATAATGGCATCAAACCGGAAAGGAATGCCCTCCTTCTCCAATTCGGTAAGCACAAGTGATTTACGAAATTCGAACTGATCGGTCACCTCCGGGAAAACAGCCAGTTCTTCTACCGTATGTCGGATGTTTCGAACCAGCAACGGCGTTTCGTCTTCATAGACGGCAATCTTTGTCGAGGTAGAACCGGGATTAATAGCAAGAATCTTCATAAGTTGTTTATTTACAGGTGAGGCAGGCCATCGCCATGCTATAATATTTAGACAGACCGGAATCGCTACGCGAGGGCAATACAACCGGACAAACAGGACCTTGCAGCAGTCCCGCCATATCGGCATTGGCAAAAAGGGAAACCGACTTATAGAACGTATTGCCCGATTCTATATTAGGGAATATCAGTACATCCGCCTGCCCGTCGATAGGAGAAACAATTCCCTTTATGCTACCGCTTGCCTGTTCACAAGAAGTACGGACATCCAGCGGACCGTCAATAATTACATTACCGAATTCACCAGCCTCCGCCAACTCGACGATATTTACATAGTCCAGGGAATGAGGAAATTTGGCACTGACTTTCTCCGTGCAATGGATAAGAGAGATGCGCGGCTGTTCTATTCCGAAAGAACGGCAAGTATGAATGGCATACCAGATCATCTCGATACGTTGCTGCAAAGTAGGTCGCGGAATAACGGCAGCATCAGAAAAAAACAGCAGTTTATTATAAGTAGGTATCTGCATGACCGCAAGATGCGTCAGCACTTTCCCTTTGGGTAGCAGCCCTTTTTCCTTGTCCAAAATAGCATGAAGCAGATTATCCGTATTAATAATACCTTTCATCAGAATATCCGCACCGCCTTCACGGACAATACGCACCGCCTCTCGGGCCGCCTCATCCGAATCTTCCATATGGATCGTCTTTACATATTCCGGATATTTTCTCAGAGTCGGATACTTTTCAAGAATAGCCGAATCACCAATCATCAGGAACTCGGCAATTCCTTCTTCAAGAGCACGGGCTATGGCATATTCCGTATTGGCGTCATTGGCACATACTACCGCAATTCTCTTGCGTCGGTTCAGTGTTTTCAGATGGGAAGTCAGCTGATCGAAAGTTCTAATAGGTTCCATAACGTTAGATTTTTAGCAAATATCAGAAAAATGATTGAGAAATACAGCATAGTAAGGGAGAAAAATAACGCGTTTATATAACATTTTGTCATGGAAAGAAAAATTATTTTAAAAACTTATGTCATAATCCGGTGAATACGTACATTTGCAAAAATAACCGAACATATGAACAGCCTGATTCTTCCCCCTTATTTGCACGAAGGCGATAAAGTCGCCATCGTCTCTCCATCGAGCAAGATAGACAAATCATTTCTGAAAGGAGCGAAAAAGCGATTGGAATCCTGGGGACTGAAGGTGATTATGGGCAAACACGCCGGCAGTGCTTCCGGTAGATATGCCGGAACCGTCAAGCAACGTTTGAGCGACCTCCAAAGCATGATGAATGACCCGGAGATAAAGGCCATTTTCTGCAGTCGTGGCGGATACGGTGCGGTACACCTCGTACAGGCACTGGATTTCACCCTCTTTCGCGAATCCCCCAAATGGCTGATAGGATTCAGTGACATCACAGCATTGCACAATCTGATTCAATCCAACGGTTTTGCTTCTTTGCATGCCCCCATGGCACGGCATCTGACAGTAGAACCCGAAGACGATCCCTGTTCTCTGCATCTGAAAAATATTCTAAGCGGCACGTTACCGGAATACTCCTGTCCGAAACACAAATTGAACCGCCAAGAAACCGCCAGGGGGATTCTGAGAGGGGGGAATATGGCCGTATTTTACGGACTGCGCGGCACTCCTTACGACATTCCGCCCGAAGGCAGCATTCTGTTTATCGAAGACATCAGCGAACGCCCGCATGCCATAGAGCGTATGATGTATAATTTGAAGTTAGGAGGGGTACTTGAAAAGCTCTCCGGACTCATCATCGGTCAATTCACGGAATATGAAGAAGACCGTTCATTAGGGAAAGAGCTATACGCCGCACTGGCCGATCTGGTAAAAGAGTACGATTATCCGGTCTGTTTTGACTTTCCGGTAGGGCACGTCACCCGCAATCTTCCTCTGATCAACGGAGCGGAAGTAGAATTGAATGTCGGCAAGAAAGCAACAGAATTAAAGTTCATTTGTTAATAAACCATGTCCGCAGAAGCAAACTACAGTGAAAATCATTACTTTTGCCGATATAATACAACAGTTACTTAAAATGAAAAAGAATTATATCATGTCATTAGTGGGGTTATTATTACTTTTCACACTGTCACTTTCTTCTTGCGGCAACAAGAATAAAGCAAGCGAAATGACGAAAGAGACCGTAGCCACCATACAGGCACCTCAGTTCGATGCCGACAGTGCCTATCAATATGTAAAAGAACAGGTCGATTTCGGACCGCGTGTGCCCAACAGCAAAGGGCATGTGGCCTGCGGCAACTATCTTGCCGGACAACTGGAAAGGTTCGGTGCTACGGTTACCAACCAGTATGCCGATCTTATCGCCTATGACGGTACCCTGCTGAAAGCACGCAACATTATCGGTTCTTATAAGCCGGAAAATAAAAAGCGCATCGCCCTCTTTGCACACTGGGATACCCGTCCCTGGGCAGACAATGATCCGGATAAAAAGAACCACTATACGCCAATCTTAGGAGCCAATGACGGTGCAAGCGGTGTAGGAGTACTTCTTGAGATAGCCCGTCAGATTCAACAGCAACAACCCGAACTCGGTATCGATATCATCTTCCTCGATGCCGAAGACTACGGCACGCACCAGGCCAGCGGCAAGCATCAGGAGGACTCCTGGTGTCTGGGATCACAATACTGGGCACGTAATCCGCATGTGCCGGGGTATAACGCCCGTTTCGGCATATTGCTCGACATGGTAGGCGGCCAGCAACCTACTTTCTATCGCGAAGCCTATTCCGAAAAATATGCCAAAGATGTCAACCGGAAAGTCTGGAAAAAGGCTAACGAACTGGGATACGGAAAATATTTCATCGATGAAGTAATGGGGGGTGCTACAGACGACCACCTGTTCATCAACGAAATTGCCGGAATCAAGACGATCGACATCATCCCTTGTGACCCGGAAGGAGAATATTCGTTCGATCCTACATGGCACACAATCAAAGATGATATGGACAACATTGACCGGAATACCCTCAAGGCTGTGGGACAAACGGTGATGGGAGTCATTTACAACGAGAAATAAGAGAGGGGAAGCCTCTCCCCGACCCTCTCCGTGGGAGAGGGAGTAAAGTTGGATCTGTAACCGGATGGTAATCATAAAGCATCTTTGATCCCCTCTCCTGTGGAGAGGTTCTTGAAAGAAAGACCACCAAAATATTATAACTATGTCAATTAATGAATTACAAGACGAAGTAATTGCGGAATTCAGTGATTTCGACGACTGGATGGACCGCTATCAATTACTTATCGACTTAGGAAACGAGCAAGAAGCGCTCGATGAGAAATATAAAACGGAGCAAAACCTCATTGAAGGTTGCCAAAGCCGCGTGTGGTTGCAGGCGGATGAGGTGGACGGAAAAGTTATATTCAAAGCCGAAAGCGATGCGCTGATCGTAAAAGGCATCATAGCCCTACTGATTAAAGTCGTTTCGGGGCATACTCCGGACGAGATTCTGAATGCCGACCTTTACTTTATAGACAAAATAGGATTGAAAGAGCACCTGTCTCCTACCCGGAGCAACGGATTGCTTTCGATGGTAAAACAAATGCGACTCTATGCATTGGCATTCAAAGCCAAAGAGAGTAAAGAATAAGATCCGGTCCGTCCGCCCGTCAGAAATGTGCAGAGGTCACAGAGTTACAATCAAAAGATGGTAAACTCTGTGACCTCTGTGCATTTTTTATGCCGGATCATTCATCTAACAAATGACGCAAAATATAGCTCACATGTAGAAAATCCCTCTCCACGTGCTTTCCATGCAGCATTATTGCTACAAAAGTCTCATTTATTGCCAAATTTACAACAGTATAAAACTTCCAAAACGGCTAACTTTGCCTTATCCGGGGCGTACTGTATACCTGTCTGTTTTTCCGGAATAACATGAATAAAGCAAAATAATCCATATTCAAAGTATTTTTCTCTATTTCCCTGTGCAGAAAAACCCGATTACTTTGCAATATGAATAAAACAGCAGAATTCATTTACAAACTAAATAGTATTTATACCATGAAATTAAAAGCGATTTTACTGGCAGGACTTCTCTGCCTCTCCGGCATCATCCATGCCGCAGATAACCCAGTAATAAAAATCGAGACGGCAACTACCAGCCTTATTTTCCGCGTAGGAGATAACGGCCGGCTCTATCAATCCTATCTGGGGAAACGACTTCACAACGAAGCCGACATCCGTCATCTGCCCCAAGGTACAGAGGGTTATCTGACACACGGTCTGGAAGATTATTATGAACCGGCCCTGCACATCGTACACAATGACGGCAATCCTTCGACATTGCTGAAATACACCTCACATAGCAGCCAAAAATTGGCAGACGGTGCTACCGAAACGGTCATCACTCTGAATGACGACCAGTATCCGATCACCGTCAAACTGCATTATGTGGCCTATCCCGCCGAAAACATCATCAAGACATTCAGCGAAATCAGCCACAAAGAAAAAAAACCGGTCAGCTTGCAGAAGTATGCTTCATCCATGTTGCATCTGAACCGCAATAAATACTTCCTGACGGAATTTAGCGGTGACTGGTCACACGAAGCCAATGTCACCGAACGCGAACTGGCCTACGGTAAAAAAGTAATCGACACCAAATTAGGTGCACGCGCCAACATGTTCGTATCCCCTTTCTTCCAGGTATCGCTGGATAATCCATCGGAAGAAAATGCCGGTGAGGTATTGGTAGGTACTTTAGGATGGACCGGTAACTTCCGTTTTACTTTCGAAGTAGATCATCAGAATCATCTGCGCGTTATCAGTGGTATCAACCCTTATGCATCGGAATACAGCCTGCCGGCGAATGAAGTGTTCCGTACACCGGATTTCTACTTTACCTATAGTTTGAACGGTAAAGGACAGGCCAGCCGCAATTTCCACGACTGGGCGCGCCGCTATCAGGTGAAAGCCGGAGACGAAACACGCATGACGCTGCTCAACAACTGGGAAGCTACTTATTTTGATTTCAACGAAGATAAATTAGTTGCTCTTATCGGCGAAGCCAAACATTTAGGTGTAGACATGTTCCTGCTGGATGACGGATGGTTTGCCAATAAATACCCGCGCAGCAGTGATCATCAAGGTTTGGGCGACTGGACGGAAACCGCCGACAAACTGCCTAACGGCATCGGTAAATTGACTGCCGAAGCAAAGCAACAAGGAGTCAAGTTCGGGTCTGGGTACAAGAATAAAGGATAAATAGTTGATAATAAACTATTTATCCTTTTCTTCTTTTCAAGAATGTTCCCATTTTGTTCCCGTATAGGATTCTATTTAAAGCGAAATTTAATTGGATTCAAATTCTGTCTTACGAAAATTAATATATTATGCGAATCAGTAGTTGAACTCTGATTCCTTGTTTTAGAAAATTAGATAAATGAATGCGATGGCAATTTTGGGTCAACGTAACAATCTGAGGGATTTTATATTTAAGCATATAATTTAGCAAGTCTATATAAGAAAAAAGCTCTATCTCTTACTCCTCTGAACTGTGCTCTAAATGCTTTGATTTTAGCATTGAATGACTCTGCTGCGGCATTGGTTGCCCTCCTTTCAAAAAAATTGATTATATCCAGATAATGTGTTTGTATAGAACGTGCGACCCTTCCAAAGGTGAGGAACCCTGATTTATCTACTTCATCATACCACCTTGCCAGCCTTGTCAAAGCAATATCCTTAAACTTACACTGATGATAGATTAAGCCTAACCGCATAGACAGATAATATCCTTTCTTTATATCGGGATATTCCTTGAAAAGAATTTCAGCCCGTATTCTTTGAGACTGAGTCCATAAGGATTCCTTCTTGTAAAGCAGATAAATACTTCTCGCTAACAACTGCTTTCTTGTATCTCCATTAGCGAAAACAGGTGCATGATACATCTTTCCACAGGCCTTTGCATAAGCAATCTGAGTGGACTCTTCATCCAAAGCCTCCCAGCGAGCTTTTACCCGCATCTCTTGCACCGCTTCATAAGCTAACTTCTGTACGTGAAAGCGATCGGTAACACGTTTGGCCGCAGGAAAGCAGATGCGTGCAATCTGCTCCATGTTAGGAGCCATATCCAAAGTAATCTCGCGCACTTGGTAACGGCGGCGACGGGATAGCTTAAGCAGGACAGAAGTGACCGTATGAACGTCCGTACCTTTAATGATAGCAATCATACTACCTTTACCACCGTGAGCTTCTTTATTGGTCAGTACAGTATAGAGTTCTCCACGCGAGAGGGCTACTTCATCAATACAGATATAAGCACCGATATTCTTTTCGAATAGTAGCCAATCCTCTGCATGAACAAGTTGGTCCCAATGGAGATAA
>NZ_HF991032.1:0-3060 GCF_000432295.1 Bacteroides sp. CAG:189 | reverse complement strand
AATAAGAAAGTTACTTGAATAACTACAAAGAGGAGTATTTGACAATTTGATATTGCTTTTTACGGGCTATTAACAGATAATTATATAATTATGAAACATCTTAATTTAAAACTGATGCTTCTGCTTTTATTGCAGTTTGGCATAGTGAATGCTCAGAATCAAAAGGTGAAGGGCGTTGTGAAGGATGCATCCGGGGAACCGTTGATAGGAGTGAACGTCTTATTAAAAGGTGGTACTGTCGGTGCGATTACTGATTTGGACGGGGCTTTTGACCTGATTGTGAACGATGATAAGAGTGTATTAGTGTTCTCTTTTGTAGGTTTTGAGACAAAGGAAGTACCAGTGAAAGGACGTAACTTTCTGACGGTTACCCTTACGGAAGATAATACGCAATTGGAGGAGATTGTTGTCGTGGGATATGGAACTCAAAAACGGCAGGAGATAACAGGTTCTGTAGCTTCGGTGAGTAGAAAGGAGATAATGACCGTAAGTACTGCGAATATCACCAATGCACTTCAAGGTAAAATTCCGGGATTGAACATTAAACAGAATACGGGTGAACCGGGTACTTATGACAATAGTTTTAATATTCGTGGTCTGGGTACTCCGATGGTGATTGTCGATGGAATTCCCCGAGATAATTTCGATCGTATCGATCCTAATGAAATAGAATCGGTTTCAGTGCTTAAAGATGCAACGGCAGCTGTATACGGCGTACGTGCTGCCAATGGTGTGATCTTAGTGACGACCCGTAAAGGAACAAAGGGACGGACGGAAATAAATTTAAATGCTTCATACGGTATACAAGGCATTACAAAGTATCCTAAATCTGTAGATGCTTATGGATATATGGAATTATACAATGAAGCAATGGCTAATAGAGGTGAAACGACTCCGACTTATTCTCCGGATTTGATAACTTCAGGTACTCCTTATGCCAACGTCAATTGGTATGATGAAATTGTAAGAAAGAATGTTCCTCAATATCAAGTCAATCTTACTGCTTCCGGCGGTACGGATAGAATTCAGTTCTTCAATAGTATCGGCTATTATTCGGAAGAAGGACTGTGGAAATCAAAATCTCTTGATTACGAGCGGTTTAATTTGCGTTCGAATATAACGGCTCAGATTACCGACCAGCTTACTGCAGAATTTCAGATCGGTGGTTTTATTGATACGAAGAACGCACCTCCTTATGATCCGGCAGATATTTTGAAAGCAATTGGTGCTCAAGTGCCTATTTATGAGATTTATGCGAATGGTAATCCTGATTATTTAGGAAAGCAATACAATGATGATAATAATGCATTGATAAAAAGCTCGAATGAGTATGCCGGATATCGTAAAACGAGCAATACGCAAATACAAGTTACAGCTTCGCTTCGTTGGGATATTCCTTTTGTGAAGGGGCTATGGGCTAAAGCTCTTGTTGCTTATGATCCGAAATTCTATAAGTCTAAACTTTTTAGTAAACAGTATCGGACTTATCAGTATGATAAAACTTCTGACTCCTATTCGGTTGCAAATACATCGGCTATGTCAAGTGTAACGGAGTGGAGAAGCGATACAGCTACTCCTACGACCCAACTTTCTTTAAATTATGAAAATAAGTTTCAGAATAAACACAATGTGAAAGCTTTGCTTTTATTTGAAACTCGAAAATGGCAAACTTCCGATTTGAGTGGAAACCGGAATACTTTGATGGATGCCGTTGATCAGATTTATGCTGGATTGATAGATGATGCCCGTAGCATAAACGGTAGTGCCGATAGAAATGCAAATGTTGGATTGGTAGGACGTTTTGATTATGATTATTTGTCTAAATATTTGGTGCAGGCCAGTTTCAGATATGATGGTTCTTCCAAATTTTATAATAAGAAATGGGGCTTTTTCCCTTCTTTATCTTTAGGTTGGAGGATATCGGAAGAAAGCTTTTTTAAAGATAATATTTCTTTTGTTGATAACTTGAAATTGAGGGCTTCTATCGGTCGTATGGGAGATGATAATGTGGAGCCTTATTTATGGATGATGGCCTTTAATTATCCAGGTGACGATAGTTATGTTTTAGGCGACGGTTCTTTAATACCGGGAGTCGGTGTTCCGCAAATTCCCAATGTAAATGCAACTTGGTATACATCTACGACCAAGAACTTAGGTATTGATTTAAGTTTGTGGAATGCTGCATTGACGGTTGAGTTCGATCTTTTCCGCCGTGACCGTGATGGATTGTTGGCAAACCGTATTGTTTCGGTACCCGGCACGTTCGGTGCGACTTTTGCGAAAGAAAATATAAACTCGGATATGCAGGAAGGGTTTGAGCTTGTCTTAGGACATAATGGGAAGGTGAGAGATTTTTCTTATCAACTTCGTGGAAACTTTACTTATACTTTGAATAGAAATAAATATGTAGAGAGTGTACCGTCAGGAAATTCATACGATAATTGGCGTAATAATACGAATGATCGGAATAGTAATATTCTATGGATGTATCAGGCTAACGGACAGTTTGTAAGCATGGATGATATATATAATAATCCTGTTTTGGGCGGAGTGTACAACAAATATTCTTATTTGCCGGGTGATATAAAGTATGTGGATTTCAATGAAGACGGTATGATTGACGAGTGGGATATGCAACCTTTGATGCGTAATAATACTCCTATTATGAACTTTGGTTTGACACTTAGCGGACAATGGAAGGGATTGGATTTGAGTATGTCATTTCAAGGGGCCTCCATGTTCAATGCAAGGATGAATGCAAGCCCGTTACAATGGGGAGGAAGCGCTTGGGATATCTTTATGGATCGTTGGCATAAGGTGGATGCTTCGGGTAATGTGAATTCTTTTGATCCAGATGGCGAATGGGTTCCTGGAAAGTATCCGAGCACACGTGTTCAGGATCCGCAGAATTATGGAATTGAATCGAGTTTCTGGTATAACAACTGTACTTATCTCCGGTTGAAAAACCTTGAAATTGGTTATACATTTCCAAGTAAATGGACCAAGTTTGTCGGTATAAATTCATTGAGATTGTATGCCAATGGATATAAT
The DNA here is from genome assembly GCF_000432295.1 of Bacteroides sp. CAG:189. Taxonomy (NCBI): domain Bacteria; kingdom Pseudomonadati; phylum Bacteroidota; class Bacteroidia; order Bacteroidales; family Bacteroidaceae; genus Bacteroides; species Bacteroides sp. CAG:189. The sequence continues at coordinate 9 of NZ_HF991032.1, read as the reverse complement.
TTGTTTACT
>NZ_HF991031.1:30173-51789 GCF_000432295.1 Bacteroides sp. CAG:189 | reverse complement strand
AAGTAGCTCCATAAGGCGGGTTGCCAATGACAATATCGAAGCCCTCTTTTGAGGGTCGTGAGAAAACATCATGGAACCAGGTATGCCAGAGGAAGAACTGACTGTTTGCAGACAAGTCCATATCTTCAAAATCAATATGAATACCTTGTTCAACGAGTTCCTGCTTTACAATATCTGCAATGTCCTTTCTCAGCTGCATTTTCTTGTCATGTTCAGGGCAAGCGTAATATTCAGTAAGTTTGTCGCGTAGATTTTTGCGATAAACATCTAACATGCTATCAAAGAAAGTTAGACTTTCACCAGCTCCTATTTTCTTTTCTGTCATCGTTGAAAGGTCAACACCCTTATATTGCTCCAGAAGGGAATTCCCCTGCATAATCTTGAAATCAAGGTTAGGCAGAGCCTCTGGTGACTTTTCGTCAACAATCAGTGAGAGCCAGAAACGAAGTCGGGCTATATCCACTGCTCCACGTTCAATGTCAACACCATAAATGTTGTTTTGGATAATGTGACGTTTAATGTTAGCTGCATTCTCTACAATGTTTGGCTCAATAGCAGAACGGCAGAAGAACAGTTCGCGCAGCAATCCCATTGGAAAAGCACCAGAGCCAATTGCAGGGTCGCATATCTTCACATCGTACAGTTTCTGATCAATGTATTCCTTTAATTCGCCCAGCTGGGAAGCATCGTGAGTTGTTACAAATTGACGAATACACTCCTTGTCTTCTTTTCTCTGGCCTGTTTGCAGATATGCTATCAGGCTTTCACGGCACATGTACTGCACAATCTCTTTCGGCGTATAGAATGCACCCTTATCCTTGTTGTCCTCCAGCAGGTTTTCAAAGATGCGTCCAAGCATTTCTGGGTCAACGCCCACTTCTGCATCGTTTGGGTCATTTTCATCGATGGTAAAGTTGTACTGCGAGAGCATTGTCAGCAGGCCATTAAAATAGCTGGCAGGAAAATGACTGGGCTTCTTGTCAAGAATGTCACGTTCAAACAGACCGCCGTTCAAATATGGAATACGACAGTTGCGGAAGCCTTCTACTTTTGTGTCGTAAAGGTCGCCCTGATCTGAACGGTTACGGTCTAAACCTTCTGTAAACAAGTCTTCTAATATGTCATCAAGAAAGTTTTCCTTTTGACGTTCATTTGCATTCTTGAAAATATTCAGCATGAAATCACGATCGCCTTCGCCCCATTCCTTGCTTGCAGGAACGCCAAGCCAGCCTTTCTTTTGGAGGAAGTGCAGGAACACAATGCGTCCAAGAAGTTTCTTCACATAGTCACGAATGGGTTTTTCCTCACGGTCACGAATTTTGTCAGCAGCCATACCCGTATGGTCAAAGCCTGTATCAATGAAGTGTTGACGCATTCCGTTTGTAGGGTCAACCATGTAATTGACAAAAGCTTCGTATTGAGCCTTGTACTTCCCAAAGAACTCTTTAGAAAGAGCTTCAACGTTGAATGCATTTTCGATGTCTTTAATTTCAAGAGAATTCCTTTTGTCGTATAGAGCTATGAAGTTGTCAGTTGCCGTGCGGCATGACTGACCAGGCCCCAGCAGGAACGTATAGCGTTTGCTGTCGGTGGATTCTTCTTTGTTGCCACTCTTTCGGCAATAGGTGAAACGCCAATCCCAACGAGTATCATCCTCGTAATGGAACAGCATGAAGGCACAAGAGAATTGATCCATGACAGCACGGATGAGCCGCTGGATGTTCACACGGTTATGCTCCATCATAACCCGGTCGCTGACTGTCACATCGAAAATCTGTAAAGGTTCAACGCCAACATACATCATTCCAACTTGCTTGATGCTGCGTATTCCCGTCGCTTCTGCCAGTTGTCTTCGTTCGGGCTGACTCTCCAAAAGCTCTGTTTCAAAACCATCCTCAAAGTCATCTTCACCGAAAATGGGAAAAATAACATTGTTGAGGAACGAACTCCAGCCTTGATATCGGCTGCTTAAATATTCTTTTAATGACTCCTTATTCATGGGGATATTTGTTTACTTGATGGTTCCTAATACAATAGATGCTTCGCCTTGTTTACTTTCCACATGGGCTACGAGTTTGCCGATTTCTCGCTCCAGAATCTCGTCTATATCTTGTTGCTCTATGGCAAAGAGACGTAAACCCCGCTCTTCTAATTCCTGACCAATAGCCAATACTTTTTTGATAATATCAAAACTTCCTCGGTCAATAAACTTACGAGCATTTTTCAGCAAAATCTTGGATTGTAGTGATAAACTAGGTGTGTTGTTAATTTTCACCAACATTTCTTTTGCAGCCGTAGCCTTGTCACCAGCCCTTGACTTGTTGATGCGGACAAAGTATTGGTTATAAGTCTTTATGGCTTCTGCCGAAAGCTGTCGCCAGTTATCTGGTAATGGAACACGTTTGGCATTTTCTTTCACACGCATATCTTCAAGCAGTTCAAGCAAAGAAATTATTTTGGCGTTATACAGACCCTCGGCTTCTGTACGTATTCTAATTGCAAGCCTTGCAGAGTGTGGTGCTTTTACTATGAAATATGCCGTTCCACTTGCAGCCTGTGCTATCTGCCAGTCTTTATCAGCTTGTTCTATTTGCAGATAACGTTCAGGGTGAGTATCCTTGTATTGTTTCAGTTCATATACATACTTCTGCAAAGGTGATTCCTCACCGTTAACAGCTTTGGCAATATCGTAATGTACCACACTTTCCTCTTCCGAGAAAATCTTACTGTCTTCACCAAACAGGACATGGAAGGATTGTAACTTGGTATGTGCCTTGCGAACCAACTGAATCTGCGCATCGCCTTCTGCACTTGGCATGAAGTTATAAACATAGACAAAAGGCTCTTTACTGCCGATGCGGTTTACACGACCTATGCGCTGCATCAGGCGAGTGGAGTTCCAAGGAGTATCATAGTTCAGAATAACATTGGCACGGTGGAGGTTCACACCTTCTGCCAAGACCTCTGTTGTAATGATAACATTGTAGTCATCCTTCCAAACACCTTCGTAATTGGCATCGAAATTTTCCTCAATCGTGTGTTCCATCTCATCACGATTGGCAGCAGTAATGACAAGTGCCTTATAACCCTTTGCCTTTACCGCTCTCGCAAGCGATTGTACTGTGTCTATAGCTTCCGAGAAGATAACCAATTTTCCAGAGGTATTCTTTTGTGGATTAAACAATTCTGGCTTGATATTCTCTTTGAATGCATCAAATTTCGGGTCTTGTGGGTTTTTCGCCCATCGATCATAGAGATTAGAAATGAGTCGAAAGTCTTCTTTCAGTTGGATATAGTATTCCTCCTTGAAGTCTTTGCGGTTATATTCTGCATTCTGTCCCTTCTCGTTACGCCCTTGTTCCGTCAATTTTGTTATCTTGGCTCTGATTTCTTCTACACAATCATTAAACGAAACACGTCTACCACGTTTCAATGTTTTGGTTTCATAGTCAAGTTCTTTGTTCACGTCAATTTGCGGACAAACGAAAATTGTGTCGTTCTCCCACATCTTAATCATGTTCTCTGTGTAACGTCGCAGGTTCAACAGGGATTGGGTGAAAGCAGTGAACGAACTTTCAAGACGCTTCACAAGAAGAATCTGCATGATGATTGCAAGCTGCTTGGCAACGTCGTTGACACCACGATTGCCTCGACCAGTATGTTTTCTTTCGTTGGCAGGGTCAGTAAAATATTCAATGGCACGATAGCGGAAATATTTTAACCACTCGTCAGTCTGTAACTTTTCTGCCTCCGTTGGAGCAATGATTGTCATAGTATCAGAGAACAGTTGAGCCAACTCGTCATCCATGATGTATTCAAGATTGTTAGGTCCAACAATTTTGGGAAATATCAAGCCTTGTGATTCCATATCATCCTTGTAATATTTCTCAACGTCAGTTCTTGTTCGGCGTTCTAGAATATCACTTAACACGCAATCACGTAGTCTCTTTGACACGGCATCCAAGCGTTGGCGGCGCTCATCTGCTGGTATGTCGTTGCTTCTATCTATCAGCGATTCATATTCTCGGTTGACATCTGCAAAGAACCTTTCGATATTACCACTTTCAGCCTTCTTCAATGTACTGTCATTGTGGTTTCTCTCAAAAAGGTAAATCTGATTCTTCAAGTCATTTGGTCGGTTGTTCTGCGGTGTGGCAGAAAGAAGACCCACGTATGGATATACCCCTGTATTAGAACAAATCTTCTGTATCAGTTCATCAAGAGACTGGTACATCAATGTGGCACTGTTGCGGAACTTATGGCTTTCGTCAATGACAATAAAGCCATAATTCTTTTCTTGGAGTGTTCCACCAAAATCGCCAGAATCGCGGCTGTCGTCATCGTCATCTTCGCAGCTTTCATCTTCGGCAACATTTCCGATGCGTCCAGTTGTAATGAAGTCAATGTATGGTGCAATCTTCTCGTCAGAATTTTTGTCGAACATGGCTATAGTCTTCTTCCAACCCGATTGAATGGCAGGAGGAGTAATGACCAATACTTTACGTTCTCGTCCATCGTCTTCTGGTACGGACAAGAAACGCTTGATGATGAGCGTACCAATAATCGTCTTGCCAAGTCCCACCACATCTGCCAACATAAAGCCACCATGTTCGTGCATAATGCCGATACACCTCTTAACAGCTTCTATTTGATATTCCAGTTTGTGGATGTTCGCTGGCAGATAAGTTTCTATCTGTTGTCCGAGTGATTTGTCTACAATGTCACCAAACTTAATTTGTAGCAATTTGATATATAGTTCGTATGGAGTGAATGATTGTTGTTCACTTTTGCGTTCTTTTTCCACGTCATCTGTTATAGGTGCGGATTTAAGGATTTGTTCTAAGAATTGTTTGTTCCAAGGTTCAGATATTTCCCATTTTTCATTAAACCATATCAAGTGAGATTTATTACCAGGTATTTCATCAAGCGATAACACTTGATTTGGAGCTGTTTCAATATAGTTTAATTCAGCGTTACCTTGTAATCCTTTTTGTGTAAAATTTGTACTACCCACGATACCAATACCAATGCCGTTTGACTTTCCGTCAAAGATGTAACACTTAGAATGTAAAAATTGAGTTTCGTCATTTTCATTTTTTCGAAATACACGAATCTGAATCTTTGAATCATTGTTTTCCGTACAATAATCAAGAAGCAGACGTATAGCATCTTTATATTCCTCAGTAACATTAAGTTCGTGAATATCAGTTTTTATGAAGTCCAGCGGATAATTTGCATCTTTATATTTAGGTGACTTTAATTGATTTACGTATATATAAGGGTCTTTTCCTATAAGTAAACGAAGCGTTGTTCCTTCTTTTTCAATGAAAGACCTCAAATTTTCTTGTAGTATAGCTAAACCGGGAATATCCCAATAGCCTGTGGCAATACTAACTGTTTTAATACCATCAATGGCTAAGCATTTTCTCAATGTTGCTGTCATTGAAAGTGCTTCTATGGAATTATCTATAAGTGTATTATTCATTTTAATTCTATTCTATGGTTTGAAAATATGCGCTAATTACATTCTTTCTCTCTCCTCTCTTTTACTTTTTCCAATCCCGGCATCTTTTTAGCCAATGCACTTTCTCCTGCTGGAAAATAGAGAGGAAAAACTTTATATAAGAAACCCACAACTTCACTACGACTTTTATCCATATTGTAAAAAGCAGAGCAGACAAAGTACATTAGTTCTTGCTGACTACATGTTTCTTTAGGCTGTATGCTTATTGAGGGAGCAACTATCAAGTCATGTTCAGCAAATGATAGAGCACTGGCAAGAATAGCTTCCTGTTCTTCTTCGGTAAACATCTTTATTTTCCCAGCTAACCATTCAAGCTCTCTTTGCCGGAGTGCTTGTTGTTTTTCGTTTTGATGCTCCAATAGGATTGCTACATTTTCTTGTTGCTTTTCTGTCAAGGCGTTTTCTAATGCTTGGTTCTTTCGTTTAAGAACGTTGAATTTTAGCAAAGCAGCAATGTACATACAGAAATATCCTACTGCAATATCGAATATTAGGACAAGCAGATAATTGTTACTTGAGTTTTGTATGCCACCAGCCATATATTCACTAATAGGGATAACAGCTAATAGCATGATAATGGCTATTACATAAAGCACTCGGTATCGCGTTTTATGGTTTACCTGTGGCAAAGAGGCAAACAAAAAGGCGATAATCAAAACGGCTATGATTGCAAAGAGTGGTATGAAAGAGGTCTCCATAGGTTTGTTGTTCTGTTTATGGTTTAACAATAATGCGCCAATAACCAGCCTTGTCTGAACCTTCGTGAACCAAAATTCCCATACCCCTAAGGCTCTTGATATTTTTCTCTATAGCGCGTTTAGTTACACCAATCTTGTTGGCCATATTATCAGCTGTGATTGAAGGATCTGAAATAACGAGGTCGATTATCTTTTGTGCAGTTTTACTGACTTTCTTCTGTGTTTCCGATGTATCTCCGAACTTATCCGCATTTACACCGAACTTTTCGACCGAACTTTCTTCATTTATACCGAACTCTTTTGTGTTTACACCGAACTTTTCGACCGAACTTTCTTCGTTTACCGGGTACTTTTCGAGGGTACTATTTACCCTGTTGGCTACTTCTTCAACAGGCATTCTTCCGTTGTCACCCCAGTTCAAATTGTAGAATGTGGTGTAGAAAGAAGTCGCTTCCGTTTGATATTGCGGCTCTTTACCTTGCAGGAAATTGGGTAGCTTCTCTGTAAGCTCTCGCATTTTGCGTAAGCCGGAACCACGTTTTTCCATATAATCCAACTGTGTGAACACATCCGCAATGACGGGGTTGCGGCGCATGGACGGCACTTTGTATATGTCACGGTCTTGAATCTGTGTTCCGTCAAGCATTGCGCCCGGTGATACCAGTTCTACACGGTCATCGTAAATATCGATATGTACTTCACCGCCCATCACGGTATAATCTCTATGGATAAGATGGTTTACCAATCCTTCGAAGATAGCACGGTCGGAATAGTCGGGGAGGTTAAGGCGATAGTTTGGCATCTTCACCCAGCCGCTCATGGTATAGTTTTTGATGAAATCCATACCATATTTTAAGAGCAGCACAAGGTTAGCCCGATGTTCTACGGAACTGATGGCATCATCCTTATAGAGTCCAGTCCAACGGGTGCAGAAAATACGCGATTGAAATACCGTGCAATTATCCACAAACAGCAATCCTGCATTGGTCAGTTTGCCGTCAGGAGTTACCAGCCCGAATGATTCCAGATACTTATCGTTCCATTCCTGATGGGTTTGCTCACGGAAAGTATTGGCAAGGATGATGAAAGAATGTTTGCTGGCATCCACTTGGGTAGGCAGTGAATCCCAAGTCATGTGCGTGCCTTTTAATACCAACGAAAGTAATTGTTGGGAGTTGCATTCTACACTTTCATTGCCAACTCGTACATATGCGGTACGTGTCCCATCCTGATAATAGTAATAAGGTGTAAGCGTTCCTGCCTTTACTTTCACTTCAAGCAGGGTATGTCCTTCATGTTCTATCGGAATAAGTTGAACTTCCGGCACAGGGTCAAGTCTTGCCTTTATCATTTCACTGATAAAATCAGCATCGGCTTGTGGATTCTCCAACCCTACAATTATGCCGTCATCATTCACTCCATAGAACAAACTGCCACCATCCGTATTAGCGAAAGCTGACACGGACTTAAGCCACGACTTTACTTTCTTACGTTCCAACATTTCCTTGAAATCGTAAGTCGAGCATTCCGCTATCAATGTATTGTTATGTATCTGCATCGTTTTCTTATTGTTGTTTGGGTATAACATCCCAATATCATACACAAAGGTAAGGATAAAACCGAAGAATCTGTTAAAAACATCGCTTTCTTTTGATTTTTATGCGTTTACATCTCTTTATTTATGAATAAAAATCGTAATTTTGTGAGCAAGAGCTTGTGTTGTTTATGGATGCTTATTTTCGGGTTTGCGTTATATTTGCAACACATGTACGCAAGTCGCTGATAGATATATCATGTTGATTTTGAGGAAGTGAAGTAAGGTCGATAATTATCGATAGATTAAGAACAGATATAAAAATAAAAGGAGGTGTGCCGTTCAACGGCACATCTCCTTTTTTATGCACCAAGACCAGACTTTCTCAAGCCAAGGCTTTGTCATTGCCTAAAGATATAGCTTTAGGTATATAAGTTGTTCTTTATGGCAAAGTTACATTTTCGTCCTTACATACCCCAACCAAGCAGTACCATTTCCTCAAAGAATTAATGAAAATATTACGGGAAATGATCTTGTACGTATCATCAATGCCATCGTTGATAACTAATTATTTCATATCATCAAAAGGTAGTGATTGTAGCAATTTCATGTATCTTAACTTATGAAGAAAGAATCAAATCTGCTAAAAGAACAGCTGTTTCTGATTCGTCTTTTTGTGCATCTTTGGGTTTCCATGCCACAACAAATCGTACAGATGCGGATTTTACTTTATAACCTCTTTCTTCCCATTCTGATAATGTATCCTGCATTTTTAATGATAACTTTGCTACAGGCTTATTGGTTAGCGAACTATACAAAAAGAAATTATTGTAAGTCAAAGAATCCCCTCCTCTCAATGCTAAGACTTCTTGCTTCCGTTCTTTGAAAAATCCCAAATAGACATCTTTGTGAGAAAGTTGCAGAACAACATCTTTGGGCATGTCATACTGTCGTTGGTCGACAAAATATCGGTCTGTATTTAAACGATTAAAACAATCTCCGTTCGTATGTACAAACAGCCGGTTTTTTGTACGAGTTATTCCTACATAATACCGGCGCATCAGATGGGCGTCTTTTGAATAATTATCGGATATGAGCATATACACATCGTCAAATTCCCTGCCCTTGGCTTTATGAATGGTCGACACTACAACATCGGCTCCTGAAACATCGCAGAAGTCTTCCACTGACGACTCAAATATAAATTCTTTGAAATCACTCAGGTATTTCACCTTATTGGTTTGTTCAAACTGCTCTATACAACGCTTCACATATACCAAACTTTGACTCCTGTCATAAGTGGAAAAGGTTACATGTTTGGCTTCCTCCCATAGTTCTTCTGTAATTAGCGGCGTTTTTACTCGTTTGTCCATATATCTTAAGAAATACCTCATCTCGGCCATATTCCAGAAGCGTAAACCGTCCATTGACTGTATTAATTTACAGTTTATACCATGTTTTCGTAAGAGAGCCATTAGGATAACAGCTTCTTCGTTTGTTTGGGTCAGTACACACGAAGTACCTTTATCCCTATGTTGAAGCAAGTTTTCGACGAGTGGCTGATACATATACTTTGATTGATGGCGTGTCACTTCCACCCAACCCTCTTCTTTTCTCATGGAGATGATTGGCGTATTTTTTATTCTTTTATCGATAGCTTTCAAGAACCCGTTGGCAAACTCCACCGGATGGCGCGCGCTGCGGTAATTCTCGGTCATCTCGACAAATGCGCTTCCGCTTTCTTGTGTCAGCCGGTACATATAGCTTGAATCGGAACCACGGAATTCATAGATGTTTTGGTCATCGTCTCCCACTGCTATCACACGCATTTCTTCGTTGTTGGTCATCAGAGCCTTAACAAGCGCATGTTCTTCAACTCCCATATCTTGAGCTTCGTCTATGACCAGCACCGTTTTGCCGATTTTGTTTGGCTCTACTTCCCCTTGGGCAATCATCTCGGCTGCTTTTGCAACGACATTTTTGGCATCTTCAAGATTTCCTATCCGTCCCAAAAGGCCGAAGCAATAGGAGTGGAAGGTTTTTATTTCGACAAAGTGGGCGGCATTGCCTATCAACTCCATGAGTCTTTGTTTGAATTCCGTAGCGGCTGCCCTTGAGAATGTCAGCATCAGGAGCTGTTCGTGTTTCACGTCTTCAAGTAGCAGAAGTGAGGCAAGTTTGTGGACCAATACTCGTGTTTTCCCGCTGCCCGGCCCGGCTGCAACCACAATGCAACGCGAATCCTTATCGGAAATAATCTCCATTTGACGTTTGGACAGTTGCCCGAACAACTGTTCGTATTTCCGTGGTGTCAGGTTACGCTGTATCTCACTCACTCTGTCCCCTTTGAAATATTTTGTGACAAACTTCCTGTAATCCATCTGGAAATAGTCTTGAACGTATCGCAAGGCTGCGTCGTAATTCTTCACCATCAGATTGGCATATTCGCCCACAATATGTACTTGCTGAATCTTCTGCTTGTAGAATTCATTGAGCATCCGGTAATCGTCTTGCTTGTATCTCGATTTATTGTCCTTTATTCTCTGGATGTTCATGGCGTTATAAAGAACCAGAAAGCCTCCTTCAAGTTTTAGTGCACCGATTTTTGATAAGTACAGAAGTGCTTCTTCCACATCTTCTAACTGAATGTCATCAAGTGTGCCGAAAAGGGATTGGGGCCTTGATTTTATTTGATTCAGAAGTTCTACTACGGAAAATTGGATGGCCTTGTTTGATGAATTCTCCTTTTCCGTATCAGAGGCGATTTTGTACAACCATTCTATGGTGAAACGACTTATTTCCAATCGTTTTTCAAAACGTTTGATGGTTGATTCCAAGTTTGCCTGACGACTTATTTCTATGTTGCGGGCAACATCCTCTTTTTTGCGAGTATAGCTCTTGATGGTAAGGAAATAGAGTAGTGTCCGAATATCTTTTTCTTTGGATGTATTGATTCCGTCATTTACTGCATTGTCATTCAGTTGCTTGCATGATATTCGTAAAGACTCGTCAGGAATATGGTTGAGGATGTATTGCTCAAGTTTGGCAAAACGTTCGAGGAGTGTTTGCGATTTTCGTTCTGAGTCACCTGCATCCAGCAAGTAGGCAGATATATCTTTACTGTCTGCCAATATACCTTCTTGTCGCATTCGTTCCACTACGGATATTACTTCTTTTTTACTTAGTCCCAATATATCTGCCAGATAATCAATTCGTGATTCTGCTTCTGGATCTTGGGTTTTGGCAATGTGTTTTTGAGATATCAATGATTTGATGATTCGGACTGCCTTTTCTATTTCATCGCTGCCAAAGAGTAGCGATGCTGATATGCGTTTTCTTGCTTCATCCATATTCTTTACAGTGATACCTGTGGCATATACGTGAGGTACATTGTTTCCTCTTACCAAATATCCATTTTGTTCCAAAGCTGCTAATGCTGTTCGTACACGGGTTTCAATATCAGATACCGAATCATCCCATCCGGCTTTCCGGGCAATTTCCAATGCAGAACAACTGACTTTCATGCGTTGTCTGGTAAGGTCTTTTATAGCTTTCCATACCTGTTGTATTTCACTGATACTTAGTTTTGTCTGGTTCAGTAGTATAAAATGCTTGTCCAAGTCATTGTCACTATAAAGCACATAACAACGTGCGCTGAGGTTAGGATCACGACCGGCTCTGCCTGCTTCTTGAACGTAGTTTTCCAGCGAATCGGAAATATCATAATGTACTACAAGGCCCACATCTTTTTTGTCGACTCCCATACCGAATGCAGACGTAGCCACGATGATGCGTACCTGGTCATTCATGAATGCGTCTTGGTTGGCAATTTTTTCATCAGCTTCCATTTTACCATTGAAAGGTAGTGCCTTATAACCGTCGCGGGTCAATTTGGCTGCCAGTTCTTTCGTTCGTTTGGTACGTGATACGTAAACGATTGTCGGACAATTGGATTCAGCCACAAGTTCTCTTAGTTTCAAATATTTATCATTGTCACTATCGGCATGTATGACAGAATAACGCAGATTGGTTCTTGAGGCCGTTGATGCGAATAGTTCTAACTCTAAATTCAATGTTTGTTTGAAATAGTCGCGGATGTCTTGTATCACTTTCTGTTTTGCCGTAGCCGTAAAGCAGGATATGGGTATTGGATTCTTACATTTTTTCTTTTGCTGGTATTCTCGGATGAATTTGCCTATGTAGAGATAGTCAACTCTGAAATCCTGCCCCCATGAAGAGAAGCAATGTGCTTCGTCTATCACAAACCTTACAACGTGGCGTGCTGTCAATATCTTTTCGATAGTTTTTGAGCGAAGCATTTCGGGAGATATATACAAAAGTGAGGCTTCTCCGTCCTGTACTCTTTGTATTGACAGTGCTCTTGTGATGGGGTCTAACATTCCATTTATGGTTACAGCGTCTGTAATGCCTCTGTCGGCAAGGTTGTCTACTTGGTCTTTCATTAGTGACTGCAAGGGAGAGATAACAACCGTAAGTCCGTGTACAGAACGCCCTGCCATTAGTGCCGGCAATTGGAAGGTAAGCGATTTACCTCCACCGGTAGGAAATATCGCCAGCAGTGATTTGCCTTTTACCGCAGCTTGAGCTGCCTGTTCTTGGAGTGGTTCACCTTCATAGGTCCGGAATTGTTCATATCCGAAAAATGCTTTTAGGTTATGGTACACATTTAATTGCGTATTGCAGTAGTTACAGCCTTTCTGGCAACTGGTGTGACGCAGGAGTTTTACAATAAATTCCACTTCCGGATAATTGTGAAGTACCCATCCGGGGGTGATGGAACGATAATCGGTAGTGTCAATCAAAGCCAAAGCGTATGCCAATCCGCATGGATATTGTTCGATAAGCATGTCAAGGTCGGCATGTTGGCAAATCTTTCCTGCATAAAGTTTTTTTATAAGTTCAGGCATTCCTTCGTTGGTATACTCCGCATCCACCATGCTCAGGAACCCCTTAAACTCTTTCTTATCTTTCAGCAGCGATGCAAATAGCCTGCGCTTTTCGTTCGGCAATGAGTGCCAGCGTGCTATTTCGTCTAATAGTAGTGCTTTCGCTTTTTCGCAGTCGTTCACCGGATTGTTTATTTGTTCGCTTGTCAGTTTGTCATCTTTCACAAGCTTATGGTAAGGACGTTCCGGAAATAATAAAGGTGATACATAAAGTGTATCGACTAAAATCCAACGGCATGTTTTGTTTGCGAACAGATACTTGGCATCATGATGAATGATGTTGTGGCCGCAGATATAGTCTGTATCATTAATAAATTCAAATAATTCTTCTTTCGAAGCTTTATGATAGGCTGCGCCATCGTAGCGAAGTGCTCCAATGTCATGGATTTTATGTTCCTTCAAACTAACCTCAATATCTACTATAGTATAGTGTGAGGCATCGTATGGCACAGATGTGGTTTTATTACCGATGACATTGTCGGTGTCCTCAGTTTTCTTGATTCCTATGAGTCTGCTCCATATTGACATATATTCAATATAATAAGTTGTTTTATAATTTGAACTTGCTATGTATCTGTATGGTTTCTTAGTTGTTGTTCGAGTATGATAACTCAATGTACACAAAGGTAAGGATAAAATCATAGATTCTGTTAAAATTGCTGTTTTCTTATGATTTTTATGCGTTTACATCAACTTGCTTATGAATAAAAATCTTTCCTTTATTTATTTTCTTTTTTACCAAATATTGATAGGGTTTTCCAATTCCAAACCATCTTATAGGTAGAAACAAGAATTATTCACCTTTTAAACTATACGGAGATGAAAAAGCGAGTTGGAATAGCAATCGGTTGGTTGATGCTTTGGGGGATACTGGGTATTACTCCCTTGCAAGCACAGGAAGAAGTGGAAAATTACTTCACCGTTACAGGAGTTGTGAAAGATAAGGAAAATAAGAAAAAGTTGGAAAATGTAAATGTATCTGTTCCCGGTACGAATATAGGTACTGTTACGAATTCGGATGGAGTGTTTGCCTTGAAGATAAAGGATGCAGAAAGCGCCTGGGGGTTGGAAGTATCTCACATCGGATATTTGAATACCCAGATTTCTCTGAAGGGGAACAAAGATTTATCCGATCTGACTATCTGGATGATACCGGCTCCTAATCTGTTGAGTGAAATTGTGATTTTTGGCAATAACGGGCGTGCCATTGTAGAAGAGGCTATCAGAAAAATACCGGTGAATTATTCATCGGGTCCGAATATGCTCACGGCATTTTATAGGGAGACGGTACAAAAAAGGCGTCGCTATATCAGTGTGTCGGAAGCCGTGATCGATGTATACAAAACGAGCTATGCCACCCGGGAAGCGGCTAATGACCGGGTACAACTCCAAAAAGGACGACGCCTGTTGAGTCAAAAGACGAGTGATACGCTTGCTGTAAAAGTGGTGGGTGGTCCCAGTTTGTCAATCTATCTTGATGTAGTGAAGAACCAGAATGCACTATTGAGTACAGGAGATTTAGATTTCTACGATTTTTACTTTGAAGAGCCGGTGAATTTCGATAACCGTATGCACTATGTGGTCAGCTTCCATCCAAGAGTCAATTTAATGTATGCTTTGTTTTACGGGAAATTTTATATTGACTTTGAAAAGCTGTCGTTCACTCGTGCGGAGTTTTCATTGGATATGCGGAATAAGACGAAAGCCGTAGAAGCTATTCTCCATCGGAAACCTCTTGGGCTACGGTTCAAACCACAAGAGGTTTCTTATCTGGTGACTTATAAGGAACAGAACGGAAAGACCTATTTGAATTATATTTGGAATACGATTCGCTTCAAGTGCGACTGGAAAAAACGCCTGTTCTCTTCCGGCTATACGGTATTTTCCGAAATGGTGGTGACGGACCGGCAAGAGGATGGCTTTACGGCTATTTCCAATAAGAATGCTTTTAAAGAGAAACAGGTGTTTTATGACCTGGTAAACGAATATTGGAATGAAGACTTCTGGAAAGAGTATAATATTATTGAACCTACCGAGTCTTTAGAACATGCCGTAGATAAATTGAAGAAGCAATCTCATTAGATTTCAGATAGTTTTTCTTATATTTGATACCAACACAATAATTCCGGTATATGCTGAATGAACTGTTCATACTGGCTAAGATAAAAGAGGGTGATATAAAAGCGTTTGAGAATGTTTTCAGACGTTATTATTCTCCTCTTTGCTGGTATGCAGCAGGCATTACGGGTGAAATGGAGACGGCAGAGGAGATAGTAGGAGAACTATTCTATCTATTTTGGAAGGATCGGGAAAAATTACAGATATTCCGGTCAATTAAAAGTTATCTGTACAAAGCAGTGTGCAATGAAGCGCTTCAGTATTGCCGCCATAAAGAAGTTGAAGAGCGGCATCGCGAATACGTACTGGCTACCGATACTTTCGGGCAGGGAACGGATCCCCAACGGGATTTGGAGTATGAAGAATTGCAGGCACTGATTCGGCATACGCTTGACAAACTCCCCGGACGCCGGCTTCGTATATTTGAGATGCATCGTATGGAAGGTAAAAAGTATGCCGAGATTGCCCTGGCTCTCTCCCTTTCAGTGAAGACAGTGGAGGCGGAGATGACGAAAGCACTCTGTACTTTACGAAAAGAAATCGATAATTATATTTTAGCGAAATGATTGAAGTGAACAAAAATAGTACAAGGACGGATGTAGCGTGGAAACGTTTATATAGCCGCTTGAACCAAGATAATCTGCTTCCGGCCACCGGAGAAGAGACGATACATCGTAGGCTTTTCTTGAAATGGGGAAGGGTGGCTGCGGCTGTGTTTATAGGGGCTGTCTGCTTGGTATCGGTTCTGTGGATTGCACCGGGAAACAGGCATACCGGCTTGAATTTGGTGATACAGGAAAATCGCGAAGCATCTACTTTGGTTACAACTCTTGAAGACGGTTCTATTGTCTATTTAGGACAACAAAGTACTCTGAAATATCCCGAACACTTTGCTGCGGATAAGCGGGAAGTAAATCTCCGTGGAGAAGCTTTTTTTGATGTGACCAGAAAACATGAACAGACTTTCCTGATCGAAACAGAGAAAGTGCGGATCGAAGTGTTGGGTACGGCTTTTAATGTCCGCAGTAACGAAAAAGGTCTTTTCTGCCTGTCTGTGCGACGGGGCAGGGTAAGGGTTTCGATGAAGCAGGGAGGACACAGTGTACTGGTAGATGCCGGGAAGACAGTTACATTGCAGGAAGAGCAGTTGCAACTGAGTGATACCCGGGAGTCTGGCGAGTCCGGACGTTATACAAGAAATATACGTTTTAAGGATGAATGTCTGGAAGATATTTTGCGGGTGGTGAATGATGAAAATTCCGCATTACGGTTACAGGTCGGCTCTCCAGCTTTAAACCGACGGAGACTGACTATTGAATTTTCGGACAGTTCTCCTGAAGTGGTTGCTGAATTGATCTGCTATGCATTGGGCTTGAAGTGTTCGCGCGAGGACGGCAAATTGATACTGTCCGAATGAGAATTCTTTAAATCATTTCGGATAATAATATCTTTAATAAGGCTGGATGATGATCTCTCTAAATAATAGGCAAATAACGGTTTCTTAAATATAGAATTATGAAATACTGCCGTCTCTTTATGTTCTTCTTGGGATTGTTTCTCATTGCTGCCGGTACGCTGAGAGCAGACGGAGACGATGTGCTTGATCGCCTCATCAGGTTGCCTAAGATGAAAGGTACGGTATATGCTTTATTAGGCAAGGTTTCGGAATGTTCCGGATACCTTTTTGTTTACGATAGTAAAATTGTGAACAATGATGCCGTGGTAAGGATAAAGGGTAAAGAGTGTACGGTTCGACAGGCCATTTACGGGATAATAGGCAATAAAACGTTGGAACTTAAGGTGATAGGGCAGCATATCCTTATTTTACATGCCGATGGCAGAAGAACTGAAATAGAGAAAGAAACCGGACTGTCTTATCCGGCCTATTTTACGGTTTCCGGTAGATTGCGAGACAAAGAGACGGGAGAGTCTATCGTAAATGCATCTGTTGCTATTCAGGGAACTTCAATGGGAAATGTTACGAATAAAGATGGCGGGTTCCGGCTTCATCTGCCGGATTCTTTAAGACATTGTACTCTTTCCTTTTCTCATCTGGGATATGTAGCACAGGATGTTGAAGCGGCTGTTTTGGTTGGCCGTGATAACATACTAAGTCTGGAACCGAAGGTTGTTCCTTTACAGGAACTTCTGATTCGGTTGGTAGAACCCGGAAAGCTGTTACGGGAAATGATCGAGTGCCGGAAAGAAAATTATTCGTTGAATCCTGTCTATCTGACAACGTTCTATCGGGAAGGAGTTCAATTGAAAGGTAAGTTTCAAAGCTTGACGGAAGCAGTTTTCAAAGTATATAAAAGTTCTTTGCTGGACTCCGAGATGCCGGACCAAGTGAAATTGTTGAAGATGAACCGGATGAATAACCGGGAAAATACCGACAGTTTGATAGCTAAAATACGGGCAGGTATCCAGGCTTGCCTGCAACTTGATGTGATGAAGGATTTACCCGATTTTCTGTCGGTCGATTCGGAGGATAACCCATATGTATATACTTCCGGCGGTATTACGTTTTTGGACGATCGTTGTGTCAATGTAGTCTGCTTCGGGCAAAAGCCGGGAGTCAAAGAACCGCTCTATTGTGGCGAGTTGTATATCGATTCGGAAAATGGTGCATTGCTGAAGGCCCGTATTGAAGTACAACCTCGATATATAAAGAGGGCTACGCGGATTTTTGTTGTCCGGCAAGCGCAGAATGTAAACTTGACTACCCAGAAGGTAGTATATACCATCTCTTATAAGCCATGGAACGGAACGTATTATATCCATCATATTCGCGGCGATCTGTATTTCAAAATGAAGAAGAAGCGTGTATTATTCAGTAACCCTACACTGCATACTTGGTTTGAGATGGTGACTTGCAGAGTGGATACAGAGCATGTCGTTCGTTTTTCCCGTACCGAGCGGATACCTACTCATGCGGTTTTTTCGGACATGAATTTCAAATACGATGAACGTTTTTGGGAAGATTTCAATGTTATTCCATTGGAAGAGGAACTGAGCAGGATTATCGAAAAAGTGGCATTAAAGATCGAGCAAATCGATCATCCGGAAGAATCCAGATGAGCTTGTAGGAGAATCATAACTCATCTTATTATCAGAGATATTCCGAAAATATTCATTAGTTTTGTAGTCATCTTTTCCAGTATTTTCGGTTTATATATTTTGAGGTGACATGGAAAGAACGGAGGAGATTCGGGGAGCTATAATCCGGACGCAATACTTTTGAAAACAATAAGTTATGATTAAACAAGATTATCTGTTACGTATGATTCAGGAGATTATTTCGCTGATAGCCAATGCGATACTGAATAAAAAGAAAATCCGTCAGCAGGAGTGGGTGGAGTATGATTGTCTGACCGGACAGATATTGGGCTTTCCTGCGGAACAACTGATAGGTATGGATATGCAGGAACTGATTGAGCAATACGAAGGCGATCCTGATAGAATGGGGAAGATAGAGCTGGCTGCCATGACTTTGTTGAAAATGTCCGATGAAACGGATGCCGATCATCTTTTACAGAAATCCAAGCTCCGGCAGGAGGGGATGGAGTTGTTGAAATATGTTCAGAAAGCGGGGAACACCTTTTCCATTCAGCGTGTGGCATTGATTCATTTGTTAGAGATGAACGGATAAGCAGAGTGCTGCGGATGGCAGCGAGAAATGCGCTGTTAAAACTTCATGGTATACATATCCATTTATTCTGAAAAACTGTATCTTTGTGCCCGATTGTAAAATAGCGTTTTGATATGGAATTACCTAAAGACCCGATGATGCTGTTCAGCGTTGTCAATATGAAACTTCGTGATCATTATTCTTCATTGGATGAACTGTGTGATGATCTGCACATTGATAAAGACGATATTATCGGCCGGCTGAAAGCTGCCGGTTTTGAATACAGCCCCGAACATAATAAGTTTTGGTAATCCTCACAAACATCTCCGGCTGTTTGGTTGTTATACCCCCAAAACATATATCGGGGTATGTTCGCACGTTGGAAAAGCTTGAAAGGAGTCAGAGGATGGCATGTTTGGAAATTAAAACTGATTGATGCCAGATTGTATTTCGTCAGTATCTTTGTGGGATTACTGACGGGACTTGTGGCCGTACCCTATCATTATCTGTTACAGTTCTTTTTTGATACCCGGCGTACTTTTTTCGATGCTCACCCTCGTTGGTATTGGCATATTCCGTT
This sequence comes from Bacteroides sp. CAG:189, assembly GCF_000432295.1. Lineage (NCBI taxonomy): Bacteria > Pseudomonadati > Bacteroidota > Bacteroidia > Bacteroidales > Bacteroidaceae > Bacteroides > Bacteroides sp. CAG:189. The sequence continues at coordinate 32,740 of NZ_HF991031.1, read as the reverse complement.
GTTTTTGGCATTGTGGGGTATTCTTATTTTTGTCGCTTGGCTGGTCGGCAAAATGCCGCTTATTACCGGAGGAGGTATTCCGCAGACACGCGGAGTGATTAACGGCCGTATTTCCTATAAACATCCTTTCATCGAGATGGTCTCCAAATTTGCGGGCGGTGTACTTGCACTTACAGCCGGTTTGTCCTTGGGGCGTGAAGGACCATCGGTGCAGATCGGTTCTTATGTGGGGTGTCTTGTTTCCAAATGGACAAGGGTACTTTCGGGAGAGCGTAAACAGCTTCTTGCTGCCGGGGCAGGAGCCGGGCTGGCAGCCGCTTTTGCAGCTCCGTTGGCCTCATCATTATTGGTTATCGAGTCTATTGAGCGTTTTGATGCGCCAAAAACTGCCATCACTACATTGCTTGCGGGTGTTGTGGCAGGAGGGGTGGCCAGTTGGCTGTTTCCTGTCAATCCCTACCATCTGATAGATGCCATTGAGCCGTTGCTTCCTTTTCTTTCCCAATTGAAACTGTTTTTATTGCTGGCGGTGGTGATTTCTCTTTTTGGGAAGTTCTATTCTGAAGTGACCTTGTATTTTAAGCAAGTTTATACCGGTGTAAAGCATCCGGCATATATGAAGATGCTCTATTTGCTGGTAGTAGCTTACTCTATCTCGCTGGTACAGGTAAATCTGACGGGGGGAGGAGAGCAGTTTTTGCTGGAACAGGCTTCCGGTAATGGCAGCATCCAAATAATGTGGGTGGTAGCTATGATGATGCTTCATTTTGTGTTTACAGCACTTTCCGTTTCTTCCGGATTGCCGGGAGGAAATTTCATTCCTACTTTGGTTACCGGAGGATTGTTCGGGCAAGTGATCGCTTTGATATTGGTGCAGAGAGGTTTCATCGCACAGGAGAATGTGAGTTATGTGATGCTGATTTGTATGTCCGCTTTTTTGGTGGCTGTTATCCGGACGCCATTGACGGCTATTGTCTTAATCACTGAAATCACCGGGCATTTCGAAGTGTTTTATCCCTCTGTGGTGGTGGGCGGATTGACTTACTATTTTACGGAATTGCTTCAGATACAGCCTTTCAACGTCACTCTTTACGATGATATGATTCATACTCCGGATTTTCAGAAGCAGAAACGCTATACTCTTTCCGTTGAAATCATGACCGGTTCCTATCTGGATGGCAAAGAGGTTGATGAATTACGGTTACCCGAACGCTGTATCATCATCAATGTACACCGTGACCGAAAGGATCTGAAACCGGATGGAATACGGTTGATTCCGGGTGATCAGGTGCAGATAGAAATGGATGCACAGGATATTGAAAAGTTATACGAACCATTGGTTAGTATGGCAAATATTTATTGAAAAGCCTTGAATGGTGAGCAAAACTGTAATAGTTATAGGCTATTTCGATGCTTTTTACTAATAATTCTTTGTTTTCTATTTCTTTTGTCTATATTTGCAGCCATACTTAAAAATAACACCTACTGAGATGAAAAAACACGATTCTCTTTTCTTTCTCTGCGTGCTTGTCTGTTTCCTCCCTTTTTTCTTGAGTGATGCAGTATATGATGTTTATAAGCAGTTCAATGCCTCCCACGGCATGGTGATGAGTTTTATCAAGTTTGCCATTCTCTCCACTTTGGGCGAAGTTATCGGTCTGCGTATCAGCACCGGTGTTTATCATCGTTCCGGTTTCGGCATTCTGCCGCGTGCCTTTGTCTGGGGCTTGCTTGGGTTGGGGATAAACATGGCTTTTGTGGTTTTCTCGGCGGGAGTTCCCGCATTTGCTTCCTATTTGGGAGTGCAGGATGCTTCCGGTATTATGTCCGGTCCTTTTTCATTGGATAAGGTATTACTTGCATTGGCCATTTCTGTGACTATGAATACTATTTTCGGACCGGTATTTATGACGTTGCACAAGGTTACCGATACCCATATTCTGGCTACCGGAGGGACGTTGAAAGGTTTCTTTACTCCCATCCCTATGGGAAAAATATTGCAGGGGTTGAGTTGGAAAGTGCAATGGGGATTCGTGTTTAAGAAAACCATTCCTTTTTTCTGGTTTCCTGCCCATACGATTACGTTTTTATTGCCCGGTGATGCTCGTGTGTTGTTTGCTGCTCTGTTAGGGGTAGTGCTTGGCATATTCTTGGCTGTGGCTGCACGTAAATAGATGGAATAGTGTGTTTTTTATTAAAATACCACTGAGAATTTACCCCTTTCACCGCCTTCACCTTTTTTGCTCAATTCCCTTATTCATCGGATATACAGAGTGAAGGGGCACTCGGTCTTTTGTGCACCGTGCAAAGTTCTTCTAAGAACGGTGCATTCACACTGTATGGATAGTGCTCGGAGGAAGTAAGCATCCTGCTTACGGTTGTTGACATGCCGCGTCGTTCCTTTTTAGCGGGGTTTCACCTTGTCTGCCCGATGAATAAAGAGATTGAGCAAAAAAGGTGAAGGCGGTGAAGGAGGGAAGAATATGTTGGATACCGACTGTTATAAAGGGAATTTTAAACTATAAAAGAAAAGATGTAGCATCTTTTTTTTAAATCTGCTACATTCT
>NZ_HF991031.1:9997-30120 GCF_000432295.1 Bacteroides sp. CAG:189 | reverse complement strand
CTTTTAGTGAAAGACGGAAGTCTTTTGCGAGAAGTTGCTACGTCTTTTTTAATCCAATTACGTTTCTATTATCAATTGCATTTCATTCCACTGCCGGTTACATCGTATTGGGCTTTCGAGTTATTCCTTTTGCAATTGTACATTTGTCGAATGAAACTTTATTTGGATTCCGACTGCTCTCTTAACCATGCAATTTCCTGTGGCCATAATGTTTCGTCTATCGTCTCAAGTATAAGCGGCATATTGTCGAAACGTGGGTCACGCATCAATTTCTCAAAGAAAGGGAATCCGATAAAACCTTTTCCGATGCTGTCGTGGCGGTCCACGCGGCTACCCAATGCTTTCTTCGAGTCATTGAGGTGCATGGCGCGAAGATATTGAAAGCCGACTACTTCTTCAAACTCATTGAAAACCCTTTCATAATCTTCCAACAGGTCATAGCCGGCAGTAAAAGTATGGCAGGTATCCAAGCAGACCCCTACGCGGGTTTTATCTTCCACACGGTCGATGATGTACTTTAAATGCCAGAACTCATTACCGAGATTACTGCCTTGCCCGGCGGTGTTCTCGATGACCGCCGTCACCCCTTTCGTTTTTTCTAAAGCGATGTTGATACTTTCCGCGATGAGGCTAAGGCAATCTTCTACAGAAATTTTGTTCAGATGACTGCCGGGATGGAAATTTAACAATTTCAGTCCTAACTGTTCGCAACGTTGCATTTCGTCCAAAAAGGCAGCGCGGCTTTTCTCCAATCCCTCCGGTTCCGGATGTCCGAGGTTGATCAGGTAACTGTCGTGCGGAAGGATGTATTCCGGTTGGAAATTATACTTGGCACAGTTCTCTTTAAAAAGTCGTATACTCTCTTCCGTCAATGGCTTACTTACCCATTGGCGTTGGTTCTTGGTGAAAAGTGCAAAGGCATTTGCGCCTATTTTGTGTGCATTGACGGGAGCGCTTTCCACACCACCCGATGCACTGACATGTGCTCCGATATATTTCATGAAGTTTCTTTTTTATTCTATAATCCAATGTTCTATATTACGTTCTTTTTGTGAGAAGTTGACTCCGACTTTAACGAGTGTCCTTCCATCGGCGATGTATGGGATAAGGTATCCTTTTTCATTGATCCGTTCCTTCTTTAATGGGGTTTATCATAGCTTTTTCAAGCACTTGGTTTGGTTTACAAAGATAGATAAATTCCCGTTGATACAACAAGGAGTAACCCATAAATGTTTCTTTCATGCAGACCAAGAAGAAATTTTGGTTATGCCACGGATCGGCAAGGAATTTGAAACCTGTGATATGTGGGAAAGATACAGGTACTCCACTGGGTTGTACGGATATTCATGTGAAAATATGAATCCCCTTTCTCGCTTTTTTGTTGATGGCAAGAGAGGGGATTATAAATAGAGCGATAATTGAAAACTTTATGCCAGATTACCTATTTCATCCAGATTCTTTTGAATATCCTCGTCACTGAGCGAGTAGTTCATCAAGTCTCCTGCCAGGTATTTATCATACGATGCCATATCGATGAGACCGTGACCGGAAAGATTGAATAAGATAACTTTCTCTTCTCCGGTCTCCTTACATTTGTTGGCTTCACGGATGGTAGCGGCAATGGCATGGCAGGATTCGGGAGCGGGAATGATACCTTCGGCCTGTGCGAAAAGGCAACCGGCTTCGAAAGATTCGAGCTGCTTGATATCTACCGCTTCCATTAGTCCGTCTTTCAACAACTGAGAAACGATGACACCTGCACCATGATAGCGAAGGCCGCCTGCATGGATATTTGCCGGAGCAAAATTGTGGCCTAAAGTGAACATGGGCAATAAGGGGGTATACCCTGCTTCATCTCCAAAGTCGTATTGGAATTTTCCGCGTGTCAGTTTCGGACAAGAAGCCGGTTCTGCTGCGATAAAACGTGTCTTTTTTCCTTCAAGGATGTTGTGACGTATAAAGGGGAAAGAAATTCCGCCGAAGTTGGAACCACCTCCAAAACAGGCAATCACCATGTCGGGGTATTCTCCGGCCATCTCCATTTGCTTTTCAGCTTCCAGTCCGATGACGGTTTGATGTAAAGCCACATGACTGAGCACCGAGCCGAGGGTATACTTGCAGTTCGGAGTTGTTTGTGCCAGCTCGATCGCTTCGGAAATGGCGGTACCTAATGAACCTTGATAGTTCGGATGGGCGGTCAGTATATCTTTTCCTGCGCGGGTAGACATGGAGGGGGAAGGGGTAACCTGTGCGCCGAATGTCTGCATAATGCTGCGGCGGTATGGTTTTTGCTCATAGCTGATCTTTACTTGATATACGGCCGCTTCCAGTCCGAAAAGTTTAGCGGCATATGCCAGTGACGCACCCCATTGTCCGGCTCCGGTTTCTGTTGTAACGTTTGTCACACCTTCTTTTTTGCAGTAATAAGCTTGCGGAATGGCAGAATTCAGTTTGTGCGATCCCATCGGGCTTACACTTTCGTTCTTGAAATAAATATGTGCCGGAGTACCCAGTGCTTTCTCCAGTCCGTAAGCGCGTACCAAAGGAGTACTGCGATAATATTTGTACATTTCGCGCACTTCCTCGGGAATCTCGATCCATTTATCTGTCTGGTTTAATTCCTGGCGGCAGAGTTCTTCTGCAAATATCGGGTAAAGATCTTCGGCTTTCAGAGGTTGTTTGGTACCGGGATGTAAGGGAGGCATCGGTTTGGTTACCATGTCAGCCTGAATGTTGTACCAATAGCGTGGAATTTCATCTTCGGGTAGTATATACCTTTTAGTTTTATTACTCATAATATTGTGGTTTTTGATATTTTAGTTGCCAAAAATAAACATAATTTTTAATACGGTGATTAAATACGCAACAAAGAATAGAATTAATTGTTATTTTGTTTAAGTTTGCAACTGAAATAATGTGTCAATGCGGCAATCTGTTAATGACCCGGATTCCATGGGATAACTTAATTGTGCACGAATTGGAAAGTGAATGCATGGGTACATTATTTTGTATAGCCGGTTGGTATATGGGTATGTTGGCACATTAACACATTATTGATTATGAAGATTTATCATAAAATACTACTGTATCAAAATAAACTACTACAACCCTATGTACGTATTTTGCTTAGGATGATGGCGGTTCTTACTTACATGGCTTCTTTACTTTTGATTGTGGGTGTGGTTTATGAACATGGTTTTCCTCTTTCTGCAACCGATATTTCGCATCTGAAAATTTTGTATAAAGCGGTATGGATCATCTTCCTGATAGATGTTACATTACATATTTTTCTTGAATATAAAGGAACAAAGAAAAACTTCCGGAAGTTGGCGTGGATATTGAGTTGGCTACTTTATCTGACGTTAGTTCCCGTTATATTCCATCGTCCCGATGAAGAGGGAGCCATTTTGTATGTATGGGATTTTTTGGGTAGCAAACTTTATCATATTCCTCTTTTGCTTCTTTTTTCTTTTCTTAATTTATCAAACGGACTGGTACGTTTGCTGGGGCGGAGAACCAATCCGTCATTGATTCTTGCAGTGAGTTTCTTCGTAATAATTCTGATTGGTACGGGATTGTTGTTATTGCCTCGTTGCACAGTAGAAGGGGTCGTATTGTCGTGGGTGGATGCCTTGTTTACTTCGACAAGCGCCGTATGTGTAACAGGCTTAGTGCCCGTGGATGTATCGGCAACGTTTACGCCGATGGGGCTGACGGTCATTATTCTCTTGATTCAGGTCGGAGGTTTGGGAGTCATGACATTGACCAGTTTCTTTGCGATGTTCTTCATGGGAAATACCTCGTTGTATAATCAATTGGTAGTGCGTGATATGGTAAGTTCCAATTCTCTGGGATCTTTACTGTCTACTTTACTTTATATTTTAGGTTTTACCATGGTGATAGAAGGTGCAGGAATGGTATCTATCTGGCTGGGTATACACGGCACGTTGGGGATGAGTCTGGAGGAAGAACTGGCATTCTCGGCTTTTCATTCCATTTCCGCTTTTTGTAATGCGGGCTTTTCTACGCTTCCCGGAAATTTAGGCAATCCGATGGTGATGACCGGGCACAATTCTCTTTATATTTCAGTTTCTTTATTGATTATTTTAGGAGGAATCGGATTTCCTATTCTGGTGAATTTCAAAGATATAGTACTCTATCATTTACGTCGTTTCTGGAAATTTGTGCGTACTCTGAAGCTTGACAGGCATAAAAAACAACATTTGTACAACCTGAATACGAAGATTGTGCTGATTGTGACTTTATTATTGTTAGTATTGGGCACATTGGCGGTTGCTGCTTTCGAATGGAACGGTTCTTTTGCCGGAATGTCCGTAGCCGACAAATGGACACAGGCTTTTTTCAATGCCACTTGTCCGCGAACAGCAGGATTCAGTAGTGTGGACTTAACGAGCTTGAGTGTGCAGACTATATTGATTTATATATTTCTAATGTGGATTGGCGGTGCGGCTCAATCCACTGCCGGCGGTGTCAAGGTGAACGCTTTTGCAGTTGTGGTTCTCAATTTAATAGCTGTTCTACGCGGAACGGAACGTGTCGAGGTGTTCGGGCGCGAACTTTCCCACGATTCTATCCGGCGTTCCAATGCAACGGTGGTGATGTCTCTCGGGGTATTGTTCTTGTTTATTTTCGTATTGAGTATATTAGAACCGAAAATGTCGGTCATGACACTTACGTTTGAGTGTGTGTCTGCGCTAAGCACGGTTGGTTCGAGTTTGAACGCTACTCCTCTGCTTCGCGATGAAAGCAAATTGTTGGTGGCTTTGTTGATGTTTGTGGGGCGTGTAGGGTTGATAACCTTGATGTTAGGAATTGTGAAACAGAAAAAGAATACGAAATATCGTTATCCGAGTGATGATATAATAATTAACTAATATGCCAATGTGCCGACTGGCTGCGCAATAATGGGAAAAACGTCATGTGCAGACGAAGGCAGTGGTTAATTGAAAAAATAGGAGGATATGAAATACATTATTATTGGCTTAGGAAATTATGGGCATGTGTTGGCAGAAGAATTTTCTGCTTTGGGGCATGAAGTGATAGGGGCGGATATTAGTGAGAGTCGTGTAGACAGCATTAAGGATAAAGTGGCTACGGCTTTTGTGATCGATGCTACGGACGAGCAGTCATTGAGTGTACTTCCATTGAACAGTGTGGATGTGGTGATTGTGGCGATTGGTGAAAATTTTGGTGCTTCTATCCGCGTGGTGGCTTTGTTGAAGCAAAAAAAAGTGCAGCATATCTATGCGCGCGCCATTGATAATGTACATAAAGCAGTTCTGGAAGCTTTCAGTTTGGATAAGATTCTGACACCGGAAGAAGATGCGGCCCGTAGCTTGGTTCGTCTGTTTGATTTTGGTACTTCCATGGAAGTTTTCCGGATAGATGCAGAGTATTATATCGTCAAGTTCCGTGTTCCGGAAAAATTTATCGGCTATTTTGTGAATGAGTTGAAGCTGAACGAAGAGTTTCATTTGAAGATCATAGGCTTGAAGCGTGCGGAAAAAATAGAAAATTGTCTTGGTATATCGTTGACTGATAGTAAGATTGTAAATGAATTACCGGAGAATGATAAGATACAGGAAGGGGATGAACTGGTGTGTTACGGTAAATACAAAGACTTCCAGAAATTGTGGAAAGCTTTATAATTTAAAACTATATACTCTTATATGGTAAGAGTATATAGTTTTACTATACAAAAGTGTATACTTTTGTATGACAAGAGTATACACTTTAATTTTGACTTTATCTGTCGGCTTTCAAAGCTTCTTCCAAGTTGATGCCTAATGCTTTGGCAACACCTGTGCCATAAGCAGGATCGGCCTTATAGCAGTTGCGTACATGGCGTTGCTTGATGAATAGTTCGGAATCACCCATGGCACGAGCCGTGTTTTCGAAGAGTAATTGCTGTTCGTCTGCCGGCATCAATCGGAAAAGGTCGCCCGGTTGACTGTAGTAATCATCGTCATATTCCCGTTCGTTATAGTTATAGATGTCACCGTGAACTTTCAAGGGCGGTTCTTTCTTTTCCGGAGAATCTTTCCATTCACCGTAACTATTGGGTTCATAACCTTTGGTTGCGCCATAATTGCCATCTACCCGCATCGATCCATCACGATGGTAAGCGTGGAACGGACAGCGTGGTTTGTTCACCGGTATCTGTTCGGAATTCACGCCGAGACGATAACGCTGGGCATCTCCATAGGAGAAGAGACGTCCTTGTAACATTTTGTCCGGAGAGAAGCCTATTCCTTCTACGATATTCATCGGGTTGAATGCGGATTGTTCCACTTCGGCAAAGTAGTTCTCTGGATTGCGGTTCAGTTCGAGTATACCTACGTCTTGCAAGGGAAAGTCTTTATGCGGCCATACTTTTGTCAAGTCGAATGGATTGATACGATAATTATCAGCTTCCTCCTCCGTCATTATTTGGATTTGGAACAGCCATTTCGGGAAATCACCTTTCTCGATACTTTCGAAAAGGTCTCGTTGGTGAGATTCACGGTCTTTAGCTACGATCGCCTCTGCTTCCTGATCTGTCAGATTTTTAATACCTTGCAAGGTACGAAGGTGGAATTTTACCCAGGTACGTTTGTTCTCTGCATTATAGAAACTGTAAGTGTGGCTGCCGAATCCGTGCATATGACGGTAAGAATAAGGAATACCGCGCGGGCTCATGGTGATGGTGACTTGATGCAATGCTTCGGGAAGCAGTGTCCAGAAATCCCAATTACTGTTAGGGCTACGCATATTTGTTTTCGGATCGCGTTTAATGGCATGGTTTAGGTCGGGAAATTTTAGCGGGTCACGAAGAAAGAATACGGGGGTGTTGTTTCCTACCAGGTCCCAATTTCCTTCTTCTGTATAAAATTTCATGGCAAAACCTCGGATATCTCTTTCTGCATCGGCCGCTCCGCGTTCTCCGGCTACGGTAGAGAAACGTACAAAACATTCTGTCTTTTTTCCGACTTCACTGAAAATGGCTGCACGAGTATACTTTGTAATGTCATGTGTGACGGTAAATGTTCCGTAAGCACCGGAACCTTTGGCATGCATACGTCTTTCGGGGATTACTTCCCGATCGAAATGAGCCAGTTTTTCAATTAACCACGGATCTTGCAAGGTGATCGGGCCACGAGGGCCTGCTGTCTGTGAATTCTGGTTGTCGGCAATGGGACGACCGTTGGCAGATGTTAGTTTTTTCTCTTCCATAATTTTAGATATTTTAATGGATTACTTTTAATATAACAAAGAGAACGAAGATTTTGTTGGTTGTTTTATAAACAATTCTATGGGAAAAAGATAAAATGACTGATAATTGTATCTTTTTTGACTTATAATTATACCCTTGGTTTTATCATATTGCTTTAATTTTGTAGCAGAATAAAGAATGAAATAAACATGAAGAACAAAATTATTTATCTGTTACTGTTTTGTACATGCCTGGCACTTCCGGGACAGGCTCAGCAATTTAAAACTTTTGAAGTCGGAAAAAAGACTTTTTTACTGAATGGAGAACCTTTCATTGTAAAAGCGGCCGAGCTGCATTATACACGTATTCCACAACCTTATTGGGAGCATAGGATCAAAATGTGTAAAGCATTAGGGATGAATACTATTTGCTTGTATGTATTTTGGAATATTCATGAACAGGAAGAGGGACAATTCGATTTTACCGGTCAGAACGATATAGCTGCTTTCTGTCGTCTGGCACAGAAACATGGAATGTATGTCATAGTGCGTCCCGGCCCCTATGTGTGTGCGGAGTGGGAGATGGGTGGACTGCCGTGGTGGTTGTTGAAGAAAAAAGACATTGCTTTGCGTACGCTCGACCCTTATTATATGGAGCGCGTGGGAATCTTTATGAAAAAGGTGGGTGAACAGCTTGTCCCTTTGCAGATTACTCGTGGCGGTAATATTATCATGGTGCAGGTAGAGAATGAATACGGTTCGTATGGCACGGATAAGCCTTACGTTTCTGCCATTCGCGATATGGTGCGTGATGCCGGTTTCACGGAAGTACCTTTGTTTCAGTGCGATTGGAGCAGTAATTTCACCAACAATGCTTTGGATGATTTGCTGTGGACGGTCAACTTCGGAACAGGAGCCAACATAGACCAGCAATTTAAGAAACTAAAGGAACTGCGTCCGGAAACGCCGTTGATGTGCAGCGAGTTTTGGAGCGGATGGTTCGATCATTGGGGGCGTAAACACGAAACACGTCCGGCCAAGGATATGGTGCAGGGATTGAAAGATATGCTCGACCGTAATATTTCGTTCAGCCTGTATATGACTCATGGAGGTACCACGTTCGGACACTGGGGAGGAGCCAATAATCCTGCCTATTCTGCCATGTGCAGCTCTTATGATTATGATGCCCCGATTAGTGAAGCCGGATGGGCTACTGAGAAATATTTCCTGCTTCGTGATTTATTGAAGGGTTGTCTGCCTGCCGGACAGTCTTTGCCGACTATTCCCGAAGCTCTGCCGGTAATGGAAATTCCAGAGATCAAATTCACGCAGGTGGCTCCTTTATTCAGCAATCTGCCCGTAGCAAAACAGGCAATAGATATTCAGCCGATGGAACAATTCGATCAGGGTTGGGGAAGTATCCTCTACCGCACTGTTTTGCCACAGGATGTAAAAGCCGGAACAGTGCTCGAAATCACCGAAGTGCACGATTGGGCGCAAGTCTTTGCCAACAATACCCTGTTGGCGCGTCTGGATCGCCGGAAAGGAGAATTTACCGTTACATTGCCTGCTTTGAAAAAGGGTACCCAGCTCGATATTCTGGTAGAAGCTATGGGACGTGTTAATTTCGATAAGTCCATTCACGACCGTAAAGGTATCACGGAGAGTGTGGTGCTGGCGGCTACGGACGGTAATAAGCAAATAGTAAAGAATTGGCAGGTGTATAATCTGCCGGTCGATTATGCTTTTGCGAGCAATAAGCAGTACGTTTCGGGTGGCAAGCAGACGATGCCCGCTTACTATAAAGCGACTTTCAAACTTTCGAAAACGGATGATACGTTCCTCGATATGAGTACCTGGGGCAAAGGTATGGTGTGGGTGAACGGCCATGCGATGGGGCGTTTTTGGGAAATCGGTCCGCAGCAGACGCTCTTTATGCCGGGTTGCTGGCTGAAAAAGGGAGTGAATGAGATTATCGTTCTCGACTTGAAAGGTCCTGAGAAAGCTATGGTAAAGGGATTGAAGAAGCCAATTCTCGATGTACTGCGCGAAAAAGCTCCCGAAACTCACCGCAAAGAGGGTGAACATTTGAATCTTTCAGCCGAAACTCCCGTTCATAAAGGTGCTTTCATTCCGGGTAACGGCTGGCAGGAGGTACATTTTGCCAATCCGGTGAAAGGACGTTATTTCTGTCTGGAAGCTCTTTCTCCACAGGCCGGGGATAATATAGTCGCTATTGCAGAGTTCGATGTCTTGGGTGATGATGGTAAACCGGTTTCCCGCGAGCATTGGAAAATCCGGTATGCCGACAGTGAAGAAACCCGCAGTGGAAATCGTACGGCCGATAAAATTTTCGATCTTCAGGAATCTACTTTCTGGATGACAGTGGATAATGTGGCCTATCCTCATCAACTGGTTATCGATTTGGATAAAGAGCAAACGCTCACAGGTTTCCGTTATCTGCCCCGTGCCGAAAAAGGGTATCCGGGAATGATTAAGGAATATCGTATCTATGTGAAGCCGACAGACTTTAAGTATTGATAAATAATTAGATAATTTGCCAATATGCCAATGCGCCAATGTGTCAATTAGCTGCGCGGAATGGTAGCACAGCCAATTGGCACATTGGCGCATTGGCAAATTGGCAAATTATTCAATTGCAATGCATCTTTCATTTTTACTTTTCGTATCATCGCTGTTTTGTTTTTCATCGATAATAAACCGCTGTATTGATTCTTGAATAAATCAATGCATCGATTTTTGATCGTATTTTTATTTCGGGTATCGGTTGTTGCATTGATATTTGGACGAATTGGTTCGTTATACCACTTTTCTGCTTAAAAAAACAGGAAATGGCAGTATAATTCCTTCTTTTGACTGATAATTTTCCTTTTTTGATTTATTAATAGAACATTGACAGAAGCAAAATACCTATTTTTGAGGCAGTTTTAATAATATCATGAAAAATATGAGGAAGATAAAAGTCCTGTTAATATTGTTAATTTTGCCTGTGCTCAATGGCCGGGCTTTTACAGAAAAAGAGTTAGTTGCCGATGGGCAAGAAAAGAATCGGACACAGGAGAGAAGCGGAGTCCCTTCCACCGGAGATGTTGATGTGGCGAGTTTGGAGATCGATGCTTCGCGTCTCGGTGCTCCTATACAGTCTACTATGTATGGTGTCTTTTTTGAAGATATTAATTTTGGAGCCGATGGTGGGCTGTATGCTGAACTTATCAAGAATCGCTCTTTTGAATTTCCGCAACCTTTAGTGGGATGGGTGCCTTTCGGACAGGTAGAGGTGAAAACCGATAGGCCTTGTTTCGACCGTAATCCACATTATGTATCTATTACGAATGATGGCCGCTTGCTTCGTGCCGGACTGGACAACGAAGGTTTCCGTGGCATCGGATTGAAGGAGGGCAGGGAATATTGCTTTTCGGCCTATGTGCGTAGCCGGGACGACAAACCGATGACACTCTCTGTGGAGCTGGTGAACCGGGGAGGAGAGAACCCGCTAAAAAAGGATATCAAAATACGGGGAAACGAATGGCAAAAGATTACTGCCCGACTGACATCTCCTTTTACAGATACCCATTCCCGTTTACGCATCGTGCTGAAAAACCGGGGTACGGTGGATATGGATCACATCTCCCTTTTCCCTGCCGATACATGGAAAGGTCGCGAAAACGGGCTTCGCAAGGATCTGGCTCAGGCGCTTTACGATTTGAATCCGGGAGTTTTCCGCTTTCCCGGCGGTTGTATTGTAGAGGGTAATTCACTGGCTACCCGTTACCAATGGAAAAATACCGTGGGGCCGGTAGAGAACCGTCCGTCGAATGAAAACCGTTGGAATTATACATTTAAGCACAAGGCTTTTCCCGATTATTTCCAGTCCTACGGTCTGGGCTTTTTCGAATATTTCCTGTTGAGTGAAGACCTCGGGGCAGAACCGCTCCCGATATTGAGTTGCGGGCTTTCCTGCCAATACGAGAGTAACGAAGTGGTGCTACTGGACAGCCTGCAACCTTACATCGACGATGCCCTCGACCTGATTGAGTTTGCAAATGGCCCTGTCACTTCCGTCTGGGGGAAGATCCGTGCAGATATGGGACATCCCGAACCTTTTCATCTCAAGTTTATCGGTATAGGCAATGAACAGTGGGGATCTGTTTATCCCGAACGCTTGGAGATGTTTGTAAAGGCCATCCGTGCCCGTTATCCCGATGTGAAGATAGTGGGAAGCTCCGGTCCCAGTGCCGACGGCGAGCATTTCGATTATCTTTGGCCGGAAATGAAACGCATTGGTGTGGACCTTGTGGACGAGCATTACTATATGGAGCCTGAATGGTTCTTTGCCAATGCACATCGTTACGATAACTACGATCGCAAAGGTCCGAAAGTTTTTGCCGGAGAGTATGCTTCGCACGATCATACTACAAAGAAAGATAATAACTTCCTAACAGCCCTTTCCGAGGCAGCCTTTATGACGGGGCTGGAACGTAACGCAGACGTTGTCCATATGGCTACTTATGCCCCGTTGTTTGCGCATGTAGATGCCTGGCAGTGGAATCCCGACCTCATCTGGTATGATAACCTGCAGATGGTGCGTACTCCCAATTATTATGTGCAGCAACTCTATGGCATGAATGCAGGCACGCATATACTTCCCGTTACGCTGAAAGGCAAAACGGAGGGAGTATTGTATGCTTCGGCCGTTTGGGATGACAAAACGAAGGAAATTATCCTGAAAGTTGTCAACCGTAGCGAGACGTCTCAGTCGCTATCTTTCGCTGTCGATGGCCTGAAGAAACGCGTCTTGTCCGGAGGTACACACATATACCTTGCATCCGATGACCTGAAAGCGAAGAACGTGTTGGGTGAACCGGAACGGATCGTTCCCCATGTCCGCCCGCTTAACATGGACGGTAACCATTTGCAATTGGAGATTGCCCCTCAATCATTCAACGTCTACCGGATCAGGTAAAACGATAAAAACAACATAAATCACCGATCTAACCTAAGTTCAATATAATTTTTATTCCGCGTGGTTTCTTCTCCTTCCCGAAGGAGGAAGAGAAGCTATGTAGCATCATTCTTATATCGAGTGGAGGTTAATCTACTAATAATAAATTCTTTCTATCATGAAAAACCTCTTGACGGGCCTTTTATTGTTGGCCTCTACTACTGTTCCTGCGCAGCAGGAAACGATTATCCGCATTCATCCTGAACAGGGAACTACGGTGATCGATAAAAATATTTACGGACAGTTTGCCGAGCATCTCGGTACTTGTATCTATGGTGGCCTTTGGGTAGGCGAGGACTCCCAAATCCCCAATATCAACGGTTATCGGACGGATGTTCTCAATGCTTTGAAGGACTTGAAAGTGCCTATTCTTCGCTGGCCGGGCGGTTGCTTTGCCGATGAATATCACTGGATGGACGGCATCGGCCCGAAGGCAGACCGTCCGAAGATGGTGAACAATAACTGGGGCGGTACGATCGAGGACAACAGCTTTGGCACGCACGAGTTCCTGAATCTTTGCGAACTGCTTGGATGCGAGCCTTATATCAGTGGAAACGTAGGTAGTGGCACCGTAGAGGAACTGGCCAAGTGGGTGGAATATATGACTTCCGACGGTGATAGCCCGATGGCCAACCTGCGTCGCAAGAACGGACGCGATAAGGCATGGAAGGTGAAATACCTCGGTGTGGGCAATGAGAGTTGGGGATGCGGCGGAAGCATGCGTCCGGAGTATTATGCCGATTTGTATCGCCGTTATTCCACCTATTGCCGCAATTATGACGGTAACCGCCTTTATAAAATAGCCAGTGGAGCGAGTGATTACGATTATAACTGGACAGAGGTGTTAATGAAGAATGTAGGCGGACGTATGAACGGTCTTTCATTGCATTATTACACCGTGACCGGTTGGAGTGGCAGCAAAGGAGCGGCAACGAAGTTTACCGATGAGGATTATTACTGGACGATGGGTAAATGTCTGGAAGTGGAAGATGTCCTGAAAAAACATATTACCATTATGGACCGTTACGACCGCCAGAAAAATGTAGCCCTGATGCTCGATGAGTGGGGCACTTGGTGGGATGAAGAACCGGGAACCGTTCGCGGACACCTTTATCAACAGAATACGCTGCGCGATGCATTTGTGGCTGCTCTGTCACTGAACGTATTCCATAAATATGCCGATCGCCTTAAAATGGCGAATATTGCACAGGTGGTGAACGTGTTGCAATCGATGATTCTTACCAATGACAGACAAATGGTACTGACTCCTACTTATTACGTATTTAAAATGTATCAGCCGCATCAGGATGCCACTTATCTGCCGCTCGATCTGATGTGCGAGCAAAAGACGGTACGCGACGGTCGTGTCATTCCTATGGTCAGCGCTTCTGCTTCACGCGATGCAAACGGAAAGATCCATGTCTCTTTGGCGAATGTAGACCTGAAGAAAGAGCAGAACGTCATTTTGACTCTCGGCGACTATAAAGTGAAGACGGTGAGCGGAGAGGTACTTACCGCCAAAGATATGAAAGCTTATAATTCCTTTGAGCAGCCCGATGCAGTGAAACCCCAACCCTTCAAGGGAACAAAACTAAAAGATGACAGGCTATCGGTTATACTGCCGGCAAAATCTATTGTAGTTTTAGAAGTTGAATAATAATGTATAAAGTGGATACTATGATAAAAAGACGTTTTATAGGCTTGGCTTTATTGGCTGGTTCGGTATTGCCGTTGCTTGCACAGGATGTGACGATAGATAGCCCTGATGAGAAATTGAAGTTAACCGTATCATGCCCTGCCGGTGGAGGTTCGGTTTCATATTCGATCGTTTACGATGGAAGGCAGATGTTGGAATCTTCTCCGTTAGGGATGGAGACGAATATCGGGAATTTCTCGGATGGGATGAAATGGTCGGGACACGATGTCCGGAAAATAGATACGGTTTATAACCAATCGCGTATCAAGACTTCGCGTGTGCATTACCAAGCCAATGAACTGGCTTGTGAATTTGCCAGTGCAGAAGGACAAAAGATCGGCGTGACGTTCCGCGTAGGTAATAATGATGTCGCTTTCCGCTATACCTTGCCCCGGCAGAATGGAAAAGGGAGCGTTGTTGTCAACAAAGAGCAGACCGGTTTTCATTTCCCGCCACAGACTACCACTTTTCTTTGCCCCCAGAGCGATGCCATGATAGGCTGGAAACGAACCAAACCCAGTTATGAAGAAGAATATCGCGTTGATGCACCGATGAATGAACGTTCACAGTACGGGCACGGATACACCTTTCCTTGTCTGTTCCGTATTGGTGAGCAGGGCTGGGTGCTGGTCAGCGAAACAGGAGTGGATAGCCGCTATTGCGCTTCTCATCTGAGCGATGCTCACGAAAGTGTGTATACCATCGCTTTTCCGATGCCCGAAGAAAATAATGGCAACGGAACGGTTGCGCCCGCTTTTGCTTTACCCGGTTCTACTCCTTGGCGTACGATTACGGTGGGTGAGACACTACGACCGATTGTAGAAACTACCGTTCCTTGGGACGTGGTAGAATCTCTTTATGAGACACAACACAATTACAATATGGGGCGTGGCACCTGGAGTTGGATACTTTGGCAGGATGACAGTATAAATTATGAAGACCAAGTGAAATATGTTGATCTCGCTGCTGCCATGGGATATGAATATGTGCTTATTGATAATTGGTGGGATAAGAACATCGGCCACGACCGCATGGCACAACTCATCCGGTATGCCCGTAGTAAAGGGGTGGAGGTATTTCTCTGGTACAGTTCCAGTGGCTATTGGAATGATATCGAGCAGAGTCCTGTCAACCGGATGGATAATGCCATTATCCGCAAACAGGAGATGCGCTGGATGCAAAAGTTGGGAGTGAAAGGCATTAAAGTGGATTTCTTTGGTGGTGACAAGCAGGAGACGATGCGTCTTTATGAAGACATTCTCAGTGATGCCGATGATCATGGATTGATGGTCATCTTCCATGGTTGTACGCTTCCCCGCGGATGGGAACGCATGTATCCCAATTACGTGGGTAGTGAAGCGGTGCTGGCTTCGGAGAATCTGATCTTCCAGCAACACTTTTGTGACGAAGAGGCGTTTAATGCTTCTCTGCATCCTTTTATCCGGAATACGGTGGGATGTATGGAGTTTGGCGGATGTTTTCTCAATAAGCGGTTGAACAGAGGAAACGACGGAGGAAACATTCGTTGTACCACTGATGTTTTTCAGTTGGCAACAGCGGTTTTATTTCAGAATCCGATTCAGAATTTTGCACTTGCCCCGAATAACTTGACGGATGCTCCGCAACTCTGTCTCGACTTTCTGAGAAAGGTGCCTACCACTTGGGATGAAACGCGTTTCATCGACGGATATCCGGGAAAATATGTCGTGCTGGCCCGTCGCCAAGGCGACCATTGGTATGTAGCTGCCATCAACGCCACTAAAGAGCCGTTGAAGTTGAAGCTGAATCTACCGATGATGGCCGGAAAAACGGTCTCTTTCTACGGTGATGACAAGCGGCAACAACCGCAATTGCAGTCGCAGAAAATAAAGAACGACGGCAGTCTTCAAGTGGTGATTCAGCCGCAGGGAGGTGCCATTTGGGTCAGTAAATAACACATTTAGTATATAATACCATGAAATTGACAAACCTTTTAAACTTTTGCCTGCTTCTGATAGTAGCAATGCCTGCACAGGCAAAAGTAGAAAATGAGCCCGATTCGGTATTTCTCTTTTCGTATGCACATGTCGACGGAGGGAGTGGATTGAAGTTTGCTTGGAGCATCGACGGGACGAAATGGTTGCCGGTGGCCGATGGTTTCGATTATTTAAAATCCGATTTCGGCCCGTGGGGAAGCGGAAAGAAAATGTTTCGTCCGCAATTGCTGCAAAGCCGGAAGGATGGTAAGTGGCATTGCCTTTGGGCAGCTACCGTGACCGGAGAAACCCTTGCTTATACCGTTTCGCCCGACCTCTTGAAATGGAGTTGTCAGGTTTATGCTCCGGCAGATCCCGTTCCCACTGTAGAGCGGAAAACGATGATAGAGGGTAGGGAAGAGGACGGATGGATGCAGAAGACCTCTTACGCTACTGTGGAACGACTGATTCGTTTTGCCGATCATAAGAAATATCGCCAGATACAGAATGAGGAACGCATGGAACAAGACCCTGTCCGTTTCGCCGGATTGGAACCGGTGGAAGCTATCGTACGCGTGCGGATGAACGATGCCAAGCCTATCAGTGAACATCTCATCGGTATTTTCTTTGAGGATATCAACTATTCTGCCGATGGCGGACTATACGCCGAGCTGATTCAGAACCGTGATTTTGAATATGCTCCCACCGATCGGGGAAACGACCGGAACTGGAGTTCCACCCATTCGTGGAGTGTGCAGGGCGATGGTGCTACATTGAACATCCGGACAGATGCCCCGATCCATCCCAATAATCCCCATTATGCCGTGCTTGATGTGCGGCAGCCGGGAGCCGCTTTGCAGAATGCCGGCTTTGACGGTATTGTAGTGAAGAAAGGAGAGAAATACGACTTTTCACTTTTCTCGAAAGCAATGAAAGGCAAAGGGGGAAAGGTAAAGGTCGGCTTGGTAGACGGAGCGGGCAGGAAGCTTGCACAAACGGTTGTTTCCGTCTCTTCCAAAGAGTGGAAGCAGCAACGTGCTGTGCTCACTGTAACCGCCGATGCCGTTGATGCCGTTCTGTCCATCTGTCCGCAAGCTGCCGGAGAGTACGCGCTGGATATGATCTCCCTCTTTCCGCAAAAGACTTTTAAAGGCCGTAAGAACGGACTTCGTGCCGATCTGGCACAGACATTGGCCGATCTGCATCCCCGTTTCATGCGCTTTCCCGGAGGATGCGTGGCTCATGGCGATGGGGTCGGTAATATATACGACTGGAAAGGCTCTATCGGTCCGTTGGAAGCCCGCAAGCCGATGCGTAACCTTTGGGGATACCATCAGACCCGCGGCTTAGGTTACTTCGAATATTTCCAGTTTTGCGAAGATATAGGTGCCGAGCCGGTTCCTGTACTGGCGGCAGGGGTTCCTTGTCAGAATTCGGGTACATGCAGCCACCATTCCAAAGGTGAATTGGGCTGCATGGGACAGCAGGGCGGCATTCCGATGGAAGAGATGGGAGCCTATGTACAGGATGTGCTCGATCTGATAGAATATGCCAATGGCGATGCCAAAAAGACGGTTTGGGGCAGGAAGCGCGCCGAAGCCGGGCATCCGAGACCTTTCAATCTGAAATTTATCGGTATTGGCAATGAAGATCTGATCACGGATATCTTTGCCGAACGCTTTACCATGATATTCAATGCCGTAAAGGAGAAATATCCCGAGATAACGGTAATTGGCACTACCGGCCCGTTTTATGAAGGCACCGATTACGAAGAGGGATGGGCTCTTGCCACCAAATTGGATGTGCCGATGGTCGATGAGCACTATTACGTCTCTCCGGGGTGGCTGATCCATAACCAGGACTTCTACGATCGTTACGATCGTACGAAGTCGAGAGTATATCTTGGTGAATATGCCGCCCATCTGCCCGGCCGTCCCAGTAACATAGAGACCGCCCTTTCCGAAGCCCTCTACCTAACGGCGGTGGAACGCAATGGCGACATCGTTTCCATGACCTCCTACGCTCCGCTCTTGGCAAAGGACAGACATACACAGTGGAGTCCGGACTTGATTTATTTCGATAATACGGAGGTGAAACCGACAGTCGGCTATTATACGCAGTTGATGTACGGACAAAACTCCGGTAACGAGTATCTGTTTTCCGCTATCGATCTGGACAACCGGCAGGAGGCGGTGAAAAAGCGCGTCGGCGCATCGGTTGTGAAAGAGAATGAAAGTGCTGACATCATCGTGAAACTGGTGAACCTGCTTCCTGTAAGTGTTCGTTCGCAAGTGGAGCTGGACGGGGATGCATTGATTCATCCTTCGGCTATAAAGACCGTCCTCACGGGCGATCCGAAAGATAAACAGGCAAAGCCTGTATCCTCCGGCTTCGAGTTGTCGGGTAATAATTTCTCTTATGAGATGCCTGCCTATTCGTTTACTGTGATACGTATTCATTCGACCGGTAACCGGTGACAATTATCGTATACCGGTATTACCTTTATAAAAAACAATCTTTATATATAGCATGTAAATCATGAAAAAGACATTTATATTATCATTGGTTCTTACGGCGGTGGGAACGGTTTTTGCGCAGAAAGAGCCGCTACATCCTGGCTATCCGATCGATCCTGTTCCTTTTACTTCGGTAAAAGTGACGGATCATTTCTGGGGGCAGCGACTGAAAACCAGCCGTGAGGTTACTATTCCGTTGGCTTTCCGGAAGTCGGAGGAGACGGGACGCATTAAAAACTTTGAGAAAGCTGCCCATCCCAGCGAAGACTATAAGGTGGAGGGTTTCTCGTTTGACGATACAGATATTTACAAAACCATCGAGGGTGCCAGCTATTCGCTGCAAACCTATCCCGACAAGCGGTTGGAGAAATACATCGATAGTATTCTCGCTATTGTAGCCACTGCCCAAGAACCGGACGGATATTTGTATACCGCCCGTACGATGAATCCTAAACATCCTCATGACTGGGCAGGGAAGGAGCGTTGGGTGGCTGTGGAAAATCTGAGCCACGAGTTCTATAACTTGGGGCATATGATCGAGGGTGCCATTGCCCACTATCAAGCCACCGGTAAACGGAATTTTCTCGATATTGCCATTAAGTATGCCGATTGTGTCTGCCGGGCCATAGGGAATGCTCCGGAGCAGAAGAGACTCGTGCCCGGACATCAGATTGCCGAAATGGCACTGGTGAAACTTTATTTAGTGACGGGCGACCGTAAATACCTCGATCAGGCTAAATTCTTTCTGGATGCACGCGGATACACTGGCCGGAAAGATGCTTATAGCCAGGCGCATAAACCGGTCATCGAGCAGGATGAAGCTGTGGGGCATGCCGTACGCGCTGTTTATATGTATTCTGGCATGGCAGACGTGGCTGCCATTACGGGAGATAGCTCTTACATCAAGGCCATCGACCGGATTTGGGACAATATTGTTTCGAAGAAGATGTACATCACCGGTGGTATCGGCGCCCGTCATCAGGGAGAGGCTTTCGGTGATAATTACGAACTGCCCAATCTTTCCGCCTATTGCGAAACCTGTGCGGCTATCGGCAGTGTTTATATGAATTATCGTCTTTTCCTGCTTCATGGCGATGCCAAATATTTCGATGTGCTCGAGCGTACTCTCTATAACGGGTTGATCTCCGGTATATCGCTCGACGGCGGTTCTTTCTTCTATTCCAATCCGTTGGCTTCGGATAGCGGGTATAGTCGCAAACCGTGGTTCGGCTGTGCCTGTTGTCCCTCCAATATCAGCCGTTTCGTCCCCTCTCTGCCCGGCTATGTCTATGCGGTTAAAGACCGTCAGGTGTATGTCAATCTTTTCCTTTCCAATCGTGCCGAACTGAAGGTGAACGACAAGAAAGTGGTTTTGGAGCAGGAGACATCCTATCCCTGGAAGGGCGACATTCGCTTGAAAGTGCTACAGGGTAATCAACCTTTCGGCATGAATGTCCGCATTCCCGGATGGGTGCGCGGTAGTGTGCTTCCCAGTGATTTGTATGCGTATGCCGATCATCAGCAACCGGCTTATCGGGTGATGGTCAATGGGCAGGAAGTAGAGGGTGAACTGCACAACGGTTATCTCACCATCAACCGTAAATGGAAAAAGAATGATGTGGTGGAGATTCATTTCGACATGCTTCCCCGTCTGGTGAAAGCCAATGAGAAGGTGGCGGCCGATCGTGGACGAGTGGCCGGGGGGGGGGGTGCGGGGGGTT